>JAYUCD010000323.1:0-5798 GCA_043740515.1 Bdellovibrio sp.
TACTGATTGCCAGGTCGTACTGATCCAAATACCACACACGCAGCTTTTTATTCGAAAAGGTCTCGAACTTCATACGTTCACGGTAGTGATCAGGAGGTGCAAAGATACCTTTGCTTGAAAGATAGAGATCAAGCTTGAGCTTCTCAGCTTCTTCGTGAAACAACTGCCTGAAATCCGGATCAACTCGTCCATCGACATCCACATCATTGGTTTCTTTGGTCACATTGTAACCCAAGATCGCAGAGGCACCGCCGATAATAAAAATATCGACATTTGCTTTCAGCCTTTGATCAACGGCCGCAAATAAATTTTTTAGCTGTTCTTTTGTGATCGTTCCCATTTTTTCCACCTGCTCAAATGATCTCCTAGATTGCCACGAACCCAGAGATTCCATTTTAAAGCCAACAAATTGCGCTCGAAGAGCTCGGGAAAATTCATTTTTGTTGAGAGAACAAGAAGCTCTCTGTCCCTACTTTTTCCTGGCTCCAACAAACGAACGACTGTCTGCAAATTTGGATGCGGTCGGAATTGATCTGCGGCTTCGGCAAAATATCCTAGCACACTGACTTGATTATGCTGGTAAGCGAGCCCGACGAGAGTCAACGGATTCAACCGATGTGCATTGAGTGCAAGCACATAGGGTACAACGGATTCATACAGGCCGTCTTTCCGAGCGCTCTTCAAAGACCGAGAGACAGTCAATTCCAGCGAAAGATTTCCATCTTTGCTGTGGGCTAGCGGCGCTCCCCATCGCACCAGACTGCTCAGAAGATTTTCCTCGGTCAAATTCGGTACGACTTCAACTGTGTAATTTAAAGCTTTTGCGACTGACTGCAAATTATCAAGTTTCATATTTTTTGTTTTCACAGCGCTATGCAAAGCCTGGCGACTGACCCCCGCTCGCTTTTCTAGATGCGATAGATTTTCATTTTGCAGTTCTGCGAAAAAATTTGCAGTCTTCATATTTCATATCCTAACTCAGCTAGACTGTAAAGTCAACTTTACAGTCTAGCTGATCAATAAGATATCGAAACACCTTAGGTTTTGGCTGCAAATCTCATTTTGATCCAAAGCAGAGATTGCAGAGCACTTCCTCTCTCATAGCACTCAGTGGTTCAAATGTCACGCAGTCGAAAATCTCTTCATTTGAAAATCGTGAATGACCCCAACGGAAGCAGGAACTTGACTGGAATTGCTAATGTCGAAATCTCGCAAGACGAAAGCCGATGGATTGATGCCGAACATCTGGTAAAAGTGGGTCTCCCCGACCGACTTTAGCGGACGCCATGCCCTCTCGGTAGCTCCCGCCTCGCATCACTCCACCGTCACGAAGATGACCTAAAGTATGAGGATCGACGTCTCCACTGGGCGAGACGGAGGCGTATTCGACCAGCTGCCAGACATTTCCTTGGAGATCATAAATCGGCTGGCCATTGATCAGGATTGGCTTCTTAAGCCCAACGACATGGCTCTTTTGTCGAGAGTTGCCTTCGTACCAAATATAATCCTCTAGATTTTTGAGTCGATTGCTTGGCGAATACTTGCCCGTTGCAAGTCCTCGCATCCGAGCGACATACTCCCATTCTGCCTCCGTTGGCAGTCTGTAAAGATCATCTTTTCGATGTCCTGGAAAAATCTCTCTCATCGCACCTTGAATCTGTGGATCATCCAGCTTCGAAAGTTCATTTGCAGCACGAATCCACTGTTTCATATCTGTGTAGGAAACAGAATCCACCGGATTGAAATCACCCCTCGTCGCTGAGGGATCAGAATTTAATTTGATCGAATCTCCGAAAGCATTGCTAGATAAACGAAGAAGATCTTTCCACATTTTTTGAGTCGTCAAAGTCGACATCACTTCAAATGGTTGAGTGATATTCACTTTGACCTTTTGCGTTTCACCCATCTCAAAAGTCCCGACCTGAATTTTCACAAAGTTCAAGATCGGTGTGCCTTTCGGATAATGCTCGGTTTGATCGAGGTTCCGCTCTTGTACATCAAAATTTCTGCCGACAGCGTCGGGTCTGAGACTCTGAATTCGATCCGCCAATTTCGACTCGCCCAAAAGTCTCAGCTGCTCCAGGTCCGTGAGTCCCTCAGCATTTTTTAAATTTAAATCATAGTTTGGATTCAGACTCAACCACTGCACTAAATTCCTGTGGCCAAAATAATTTGCTGTGGTGAGAAGACTGAATCCACTTGCATTCCTGTCATTTAGATCAAATATTTTTGTGTCGACCAGAAAGGCCAGCGTTGAGATGTCGCCTTCTTCTATGGCACTCACCCACTTTTCATTTATTTTCTGACGAAAGGCTCTTTGTCTTGAGTCTTTAGAATGATTCCAGCTTCTCACCTCTTGCGCGATCAATTTAATGGCTGATTCATTGAAATATTTTTTTAAGTCCGTTTGGGCGAGATCCATATCTAAGACTAATTTCTCTTCTGCTGCTAACATTCTCAAGCTCCAGATTTGATGAGAGCTTAAAATTCGATCTAAATATTTTGCCAGTTCTGCTTTCTTGAGAAGATTCATTTCATCCAGAAGTTCGATCGAAGGGGCTATCCAATCGAGATATTTTTTAATATCGACATCATTTTTTGAATTTTTGAGCTGCGAATATTTTGAGAAGATATTTAAAATAAGCTTCCGAATGACCTCTTCACCGATCATTTTTCGCAAACGGGGATTCGAAAAGGCTGAAAGCGTGCTCATCAATTGCTGTCGATCCTCTGGCCGAGGAGAATTCATCAATTTTTCAAGTTCTTCACTGATGCTAACGGCGTTTAACTTTCGCTTGAGTTTCTCAACAAGCGCTAAATCCGAATGATCAATTCCGAAATCGGAATTGGCATCACTCAATTTGATCAAATCACTCAGACTGAAATTCAAAGATTCCTGTATGACTTTCAGAGCTTTCTTATTTTTAAAGACAATGTAATTGTCATGTTTGCTAAAATCTGTCCCCTCTCTCGCATTCGGATCAACTCGAAACCGAATGGTCAAGCCCGTTCCACGCGCACCATATTTGCCCATTTGAGTGTAAAATCCATCTCCACAGCCTGCCCCTTCTCCAACAAAACCATTTCTCGAAATCAACACATTGGGCTCTCCCGAATGGGCTCTGGTAATCGATTCGTAAGCAAGGAAGCTGCTTGTCTCATGAGCGACCAAATCAATATTTAATTCCTTTGCTGTCTTTCCAGTGCCTGGACCGAAAGCTTTCGATCGAAGTGGCTCTTTGTTCAACCACCAGGCACTCGAATCCTGCACGTCCTTATTTCCCATTGAAATCAATTTTTTTCGCAGCCCCAGCTCATCGAGCCGATTCATTGCGTACTCGATATTTGTGGCATGCATCACCAATTTCTTTGCGGTATCAGCGATTCTCCGATTTGCGCTGGCATTATTGATTTTGCTCGCATCAAATGCATCTACCACTTTTTTCATCTCTGCAAAATCCTGCTGTGAAAAACCAAGATCGTATTGGAACGCTTTTACCAAAAGTCGGATGACTGAGAGAATCTCGGGATTCTCTCCCATTTTCGCTCGTGAAGTCGAAAAGTGCTTGTCCGATCGAAAGTAACTAATCTCGTTATTCAGTGTATCTTGCATGAACTGACTGTGGGACTGATCCCAGGTTTTCAGATCCCGAATTGCTGGTTCATGCTTGCCCATTATTTTCTCAGAGCGAGTGACCTCCACCATGCCCAATGAATTTGAATCGGTGTTCTGCTGACTGAAATCAAGATCACCTAGAAGGGCTTCCTTGAAATTTGCTTGTCCCGGAGTGCCCATCCGTGTGCGCAATGTTCTGACTTCCCATTTAGCTTTCGCCCCGAGAAAATGTGGGAATTTATTTGCGATCAATTGCTCGAATTCTTGAGCTTTGGCTGCATCCGCATCGATCACGATATCCAAATCTTGGGTGCTTCGAAAAATATTGGTGTAATCGAAATCAAAACGATCAGCTTGGAGATTGATAATCCCCTTCTCTCTTTGCAGATTCCATTTCACGTAATGAAGATAGCTCGATGCTGTTCCACCGAAAAGCCAAACACGAAGTCCCTTTTTCTCTGCTTGCTCACGAATGAATTCAAACTCTGGAATCTTTGAGATCTTTTGAACCGCATCGAATTCCAATTCCGTTGGCTTGATGCCGCTCTTAAAACTTCTGAATTTATGAAGATCCCAGCGGCCATTGAAATCGGCGGTGAATAGGCTCTGACATGACAGCGCAGACGAGCCTTGGGCGCTGACCGGGTAAGCCACCATGGATGAAGCTAGAGCAATTGCCAGTGGCAGCAGGTGCCGAAGAACGTGCTTCGCCTGATTAAATGTTAGACAATTCGAATGCCTCACTTGCAATCTGCTCATCTGTATTGCCCTCGGAGTTAATCAATCCAAGGCTTGTGCCCAGCGGAGAGAATGAACTGAACTTGGATACGAGCTTAGTGGCGGCGGTGATTAAAAAGACCCCCACCCACATCCAAAGAGGATAGGAATTTTTAAGCCTGAATTGTTCAATCTTTTCGTCTAGGCTTTCCTTTGTTCTTGTTAAAATTGTGTGATTGCAATGGTTCTTTGGCAACGAATTTCACTGATTTTTGAAATTTGCGACTTGGTTTTGATTTAGCTGAGGTGTTTTTCCAGATTTTGAATGAACGGATCCAAGGCAGATAAATTTCTAGTCTGCGGATTGATTAAAATTGTCAAAACTCATCTCAAAGTTCTGCTGAGTAAAGTCATCTTCGAAATGGTGATCATACTTTGGGGGCCCTCTGGCTGGATAGAGCGGAGGCGGCTTTGTTGGTAGACCCATGTGCTCTAAGATTTTCCGAATTACTTTGGGATCCTCGATGGCGGCAATGATTTTCATTTTTCCACCGCATTTGATGCAAGTCTCAACATCAATGTTGAAGACCCTTGCCAGTAACCTAGCCCAATTCAGGTTTTTCTTTTTCAATTCCAGCTGCTGTGGCTTGATTGTTTGGTCGTCTTGAACCAATTTTAGTTCCGGTGGCTTAGGAACGATTTGCTTTCGGTGTTTGTAATGGGGACCGAGCACACCATGGTAGCGAGTTAGATGAACTCTTGGTCGTGGAACCAGCGCCACGAGACGCTCCATTAACTCCATTGGTGTGAGCTTCAGTGCAGTGGTTCCGTCATCCCAGGGCTTTTTGAACCTGTAAATCACGTCACCTTGATCATTGGTGGAAAGTCGCTCCTCACTAACAGCAGGACGAGCGATATATCTGCAAATCTTCTCTAAACGATCGCGTTCATGAGCTTTGGTGGCCACTCCTGCATGCAGTGAAAACCCTGAGCTCTTCGCAACTAGTCCTTTTGTGGCTGTGTGATCATTGTCAGTGACGGACTTTAGAACCAGTGCTTTTTTCCCTTTGCTTTTGCCTGTGGCAAATCTGTAGGTCACTGACGTTGCTTGAAGCTTTGAGAGCGTATCTTCATCGCCAATCGGCAGCTGGAACCCGCCATCATTGTCGTCGCGGATGATGATTTTCTGTCGCTCCAAGTATTTGGAAGTTTCTTCGGCGCGACGTCTCGGACCACTTGTCGTTTTATTTTCGCGGTCGCCTGAAGCTACGCTTGGACTGGTGGAACGGGCGGGGAAGTTCGAATGGGACCCGCAAAAAAAAGAAACAAACCAGAAAATGCACGGCGTCTAATTCGAAGAAGCCAAAGCAGCCCTGACCCGTGAGCTCGTAGTAGTTCTCAAAGAACACTCTGATTTAGGTCAAGGGCGATATGTATATTTGGGCATGTGCAAGAAGCTGAATAT
>JAYUCD010000324.1:0-2268 GCA_043740515.1 Bdellovibrio sp.
TTTCAAGTTTTGCTGACGAGTGTTCAGGTCCTTGGCCCTCGTAACCGTGAGGCAAAAGCAAAACCAGACCACTCATCTGCTGCCATTTTGCTTCACCAGCGCACAAGAATTGATCGATGATAATTTGTGCACCGTTCACGAAATCGCCGAACTGCGCTTCCCACATTGTCAAGAAAGTTGGATCTGAGATAGAATTTCCGTACTCAAAACCCATCACGCCGTACTCGGACAAAATAGAGTCGTAAACGCAGAATTCAACTTTATCGCCGTTCACTTCATCGAGCGCCACGTATTGCTCACCAGTGTGGAAATCGTAAAGCCCTGCATGTCGATGAGTAAAAGTTCCGCGCACACAATCTTGGCCTGTCAAGCGAACTGAAATGCCTTCTTCGAGCAGAGATCCGTAAGCCAGCAATTCGCCCATGCCCCAGTCAATCTTCTCTTTGCCGTCGCCCATGTTCTTTCGAGTCTCTAACAGCTTGACCAATTTCGGGTGGGGAGTGAATCCAGCCGGCACCTGACCCAAAAGTTTTCCAATTTTTTTGAGAGCTGCAATATCAGTCGTCGTGTCAGTTGATTTTTCGAAATCTCCGCTTTGAGCTTTTCTCAAGCCTTGCCAAAAACCTTCAAACTTCACCGGCTGAATTTTGGGTGGATTGGCTTTCGTGTGTTCAAAAATTTCCTGAAGTGAATCAATCTTCTTGGTGAACTCGGCCTCTAAGAATGCAGCATCAATCACATTCTCTCGGATCAATTGCTTGCCGTAAATCTCTCTTGCGGTCGGGTGCTTCTTAATAATTTCATACATCAAAGGTTGAGTGTAGGCAGGCTCGTCGCCCTCGTTGTGTCCGTAACGTCGGTAGCAGATGACATTGACGACCACATCTCGACTCCATTCTTGTCGGTATCTCAATGCAATGTCCATGGCGCGGATGCAAGATTCCACATCGTCGCCATTCACATGCAGAACCGGAGTCGCTAAAACTTTGGAAACATCAGAGCAGTAGTGAGAGCTTCGGCCGTTTTCAGGATTGGTTGTGAAGCCAACTTGATTGTCGATGCTCAAGTGAATGGTTCCACCGACAGTGTAGCCTTTCACATTGGCCATTTGGAAAGTCTCAGCGACCACTCCCTGACCAGCGAAAGCAGCATCACCATGAATCAAAACCGGAATCACTTTTTTACGAGTCTTTGTGTCTTTGCGACGACGTTGAGAAGCGCGCGCCATTCCGAGTACCACGGGGTTAACCGCTTCGAGATGCGAAGGATTGAAGGCGAGAGAAACCTGCAGGCTTCCAGTCTCAGTTTTCTTATCTGATTTGTAGCCCAAGTGATATTTTACATCGCCGTCGAAATCATCCATCGGTACGGCGGTCTCGGTTGGACCATTGAAGTCGGCGAAAATATACTCAAGCGCCTTACCCATGAAATTTGCGAGCACGTTGACTCGGCCTCGGTGAGCCATGCCGATAACGATCTCTTCGACCCCGCGAGCTGAGCCTCGAGCCACCAATGTCTCAAGCATTGGTAAGATCGCATCGCCGCCCTCAACAGAAAATCGTTTGGTTCCAACATAGCGAGTGTGAATGAATTTTTCCAGGCTCTCAGCCCGAGTCAAACTGTGAAGCGCATCTTTTTTCTCTTGCGCCGTCAATTTGAACTGGCTGCGATTTTGTTCGAATTCTTTGATAAACCAATTTCGCACTTCCGGCAGAGCTTCCGCAACCTGAACAGTTAATTTTCCGCAGTAAGCTCCCCGAAGATGGGAAATGATCTCGCGAAGTGAAGATTGTGGTTTGCCAATGATCGAACCAATTTGAAAAGTCTTCTCAAGATCCGCTTCCGTCAGATTAAAACGCGCCAAAGTCAGCTGATCTGAAGGTGCCGGAGTGTTGGTCAGAGGGTCCAAGTCCGCCTCAAAGTGACCGTAGTTTCGGTAAGCCGTGATCAGGTGGTAAACATCCAATTCTTTCTCTGAGAGACCGAAGTTTCCCTCTTGCGAGAATTCGACTCCTTCAAAGAATCTTTTCCAATCGGCAGTCACAGAGTTGGGATTTGATTTGAATTGCTGATAGAGTTCTTCGATGTAAGCAAGATTCGAAATTTGCGCGTAAGAATTGCTGGTCGCCATGGCTGACAATATCCTTTTTTGAGATGATCAAAAGAACAACTTATGCTAACAATTTTCAAGTCAAATTTAAACTGGAGAAACGAAATGCATCAGCTAGTTTTGGTCCGTCACGGCGAAAGTCTCTGGAATCAGGAAAA
>JAYUCD010000325.1:0-4860 GCA_043740515.1 Bdellovibrio sp.
CGCCCGCACGAAGCGCCGTAGAAATCATCTTTGCTTCTTCCATGCTCTTGGTTCGATCGCGTGATCGACCCAAA
Organism: Bdellovibrio sp.; assembly: GCA_043740515.1. Taxonomy (GTDB): domain Bacteria; phylum Bdellovibrionota; class Bdellovibrionia; order Bdellovibrionales; family Bdellovibrionaceae; genus 21-14-0-10-47-8. Next base: position 75 of record JAYUCD010000325.1, read on the forward strand.
GTGATGACCGCCTTGCCGTCGCCAATTTGCGTTTGAATGTTCGGAGCCGTTTTCACAACTTTGTCCAACACAACTGCCATGCGCTTACCAATGTTTGAAGCAGTGAGCTGTTTGAATTTGCTGGCTCCAGCTGAATTGAATTTGATGGAAACTTCTGGGGCTCCATACTGATCGAAATTCACGAAGGCATCATCCAAAGCATCACCGCCCAGGCCCGTGTCGGTGTGGACAAGAAATGGAATGCGACCGGCTTCAATGGTTTGTGCATTTTCACTGCGCTCAAAAAGAATCATCGTTTTTTCTGGCAATTTTTCTTTCAAATCTTTATTTAGGCGATTGATGTAGTCCGAGTATTTCAAAGTCTCGAGACTGTAGGTTCCTGCTTTTTCTGCATCTGAAATCAGCTTTGGCAAATCTTGCGGCGCTTTATCATCAGCGACCATCATGAAATCCAATTTGGCAGCCGTGTTGATCAAAGTTTTGGCTTTTTCCGCATCGGCCATTCCCGGCAATTGCACGAGAATGCGATCATTTCCTTGTTGTGAAATGCTTGGTTCAGCCACTCCGAACTCATCGATTCGATTGCGAATAGTTTCGATCGCCTGCTGAATGGTTTTGCTTTTGTAATCATTGAGGTAAGCATCAAAGTAGCGAACCTTGACCATCGTGTCTGTGGAATCCATGCGCTGAAGCATGGTCGAATATCGATCATCGATCATTTTGACAACTTTGTCTTTCAGGTCCGCCGATGGATAAGCGATTTCAATTTCACCCGCTGTTGGATTTGTCGCCTTGACCGAAGTGACTGTCACTCCTTCGCGCTCTAAATCCGTTTTCAAGCTGGCCGCCAGCCGAGTTGATGACTCGGTGATGACTCCTGCAACGTCGACTCCCATGACCAACTGCAATCCGCCTTGAATGTCCAAACCGTAATTCAGTTTTTTGCTGGTGATCCATTTGTCACTGAGATTGCCGAAATTTGGAATGATCCAGACGACGGCAAGGAGAACTCCCAAGGCTGCTAAAATTGTACGACCGCGAAGATTGTCCATTTGTGATCCTTACTTATTTTTTGCTATCGATTTTTTTGTTATCGGCGCCGGTGATGGCTGCGGTGGCTGCAGCTGTTGCGGCAGCAGCGGAGCTAGCGACCTGCTTTCGCAGCATGCGGATTTTGACTCCGGTGTCGATTTCGAGCGTGACGAACTGCTCGGTCAAGCCGTCGATGGTGCCAAGAATTCCAGAACTGGTGACGACTTGATCGCCGCGCTTCAGATCTTTCAAAAAACCTTCGTGCTTTTTCATGCGCTGACCCTGAGGGCGGATCATGAGAAAATACATCACAACAAAAACGATAACGATTGGCATCGACATTTCAAGCATCGATGGCTGAGCCGGATTCATGCATAACTCCTTCTAAAAAATTCTGAATTCAAGACTAGAATCCGATCATCTTAAACAGAAAGAATCAATATTATTATAGATTTGCGGCTCACATTGCCGGAGATTGTTGCATTTGCTCAATTTGGCGGTGAAATATTGCGGGTTATTTTACTCTTTGGATTTTGTAAATCGAGTCAGGCAGAATGCTTTGAACTGCGCCCAGGTTTTTTGCTCAATCGCCTCTCGAGAGCGCTTCATTAGGCTCATGTAGAAATGGAGATTGTGAATGGTGTTGAGGCGACTGCCTAAAATTTCACCACTGAGAAACAGATGCCGCAAATAGGCGCGGCTGTAGGTTTTGCAAGTGTAGCAATCGCAATCTGGATCGAGCGGTAGCGGATCTTCTTTGTACTCGCTGCGCTTGATGCTGACTTTACCGGACCAAGTGTACAAAGTTCCGTTGCGTGCCACTCTTGTTGGCATGACGCAATCAAACATGTCGACGCCGCCATCAATTGCCAAAATCAGATCCAACGGAGTGCCGACTCCCATCAGATAGCGCGGTTTATTCTTCGGCATGAGCGGCGCAATCTGCGGCACCAGGTCGTGCATCAATTCGATCGGCTCACCGACGCTGAAGCCGCCGAGCGCGTAACCCGGAAGATCGACGCTGGTGACCTGATCGAGCGAGTATTTGCGATTTTCGAGCGACAGCCCGCCTTGGACAATTCCGAAGAGCAGACTTTCTTTGCGAGTCATTGCCTCTTTCGAGCGAATAAGCCAGCGGTGAGTCAGATCCATGCTGGTTTTGATTTCGTCTTGAGTCGCTGGATATTTCAGGCACTCGTCAAAGGCCATGATGATATCCGAGCCAAGATCCATTTGGATCTCCATACTTTTCTCGGGCGAGATGAAATATTTGGCGCCGTCAAGGTGCGAGCGAAATTCGACTCCCTTTTCGCTCATGGTTCTCAATTGCGAGAGCGAGAAAACTTGGAAGCCCCCGCTGTCGGTTAGAATCGGGCCGTACCAATTCATGAACTTGTGTAAGCCACCCATTTTTTGGATCAGCTTTTCGCCGGGCCTTAGATGCAAATGATAAGTATTGCCGAGCACGACTTGGGTTCCACAATCGATCAGCTCTTCGGGAGTCATGGCTTTGACCGTGGCCTTGGTGCCAACCGCCATGAACACTGGCGTCTGAATTGGACCGCGGGAAGTCCACACGGTGCCTCGCCGAGCTTCGCCGTCTTGGGCATGCAACTGGAAAGTGCCCAAAGGCTGTGGAGTCTTCGGGCCTTGGATTAGGCTTTGAGATGCACTGGCGATTTTGCTTTGATCCATACCGAGAGATCTCCATAACTGAATAATCGGAAACCGCGAGAGATAGCATACTGATAAGCGGATTTCACCGTGTTTAAATCAGAAAATGCGGCGACCAAAGCAAGCAAGGTGCTCTCGGGTTGATGAAAGTTTGTGAGCAGGCGATCCACCACTTGCCAAGTGTATCCGGGCTGAATCAGAATTTTGGTAAAGCCCTGGAGTCCTGTTTGGGTTTGAGTCAGCAGGCCCTGACCCGCACTCTCCAAGGCTCGGGTGACAGTCGTCCCAAGAGCCCAGACATGGCGACCTGAATTTTGCGCTGCTTGAACCGCAGTCCAGGTTGCGATGGGAATTTGCGCCCACTCTTCATGCATGTCGTGCTGATCTAAATCTTCCGAAGTCACCGGCAAAAATGTTCCGAGGCCAACATGCAAAGTCAGCTCATGCACTTCAACGCCTTTTTTTCTCAGAGCATGGATATCCTGACTTGAAAAATGAAGACTCGCAGTGGGTGCAGCAAAACTGCCGGGCTCGCTGGCCCAGGCCGTCTGGTACCAAGACTCATCCGCTTCTTCGGCGTGACGCTCGCCTCGAGCTTTTTGAATGTAGGGGGGCAGAGGCAGCTCGGCCACTGCTTGAAAATAATCCTCATTCAAAACCGAATCGGAACGCACGATTTGGGGGCGACCCTTTTCCACCAAGGTTATTTTCTTCCCAAGTGGAAGATGGATCTCGGCGCCTATTTTCAGTTTTTTCGAAGGAAACAAAACCTGCCAGAATTCCTCTTGTCCTTCTATTTTCAATTGCCCGAGAAACAAAATCTCAAGTTCATTTTCAAGCGCGAAGACTCGCCGCTTGAGAACTTTTGTGTTGTTGAGGACCAACACGTCGCCAGCCGGAATTCGATCCAAAGCTTGAGAAGTGGAGATCTCCGAAAATGCACTCTCCACCCAAAGTACCCGGGAGGCTTCTGCCGGCCGAGTCGCAACCAACTCATCCGGATATTCAAATTTCAATTCGGAAACTTTCAAGGTGCCTTCCCTTATTTGGTAGCGCAACTGCATCAAAGTGCAGTCGTATAGCCGACACCCACCAAAATAGAAAGCCACCACCAAATTGACACGTGCGCGCTACCAAATAAGGGAAGGCACCTCCGGCGCCCCGGCCAACGGCCAAAAAAAAGCGGAGCTTTCGCTCCGCTTGAAGATCAAAGTGGGGAACCACCTAACCCAAATCGATCTTTTGAAAAACTGCAAACACATCTAAGGAGAAACCACACAACAGAGCTTCGACGGCTACCGCTAGACCTTCTCGACTCTAAAACAAGAGTAAAGAGAAGACAGGACGACGACCGAGTAAGCTCCGACAAACCAGAAAACCAAATTCATTTCTGCCATCTTTGACTCCATTCAAAGTTTTAATTGAGGTCGGGATCCCGACCTTTGAGACACATGAGGGTTGTCCATCCTAGACCTTCCCTCCGTCCCCCATTTGAGCATCCGTGCTCCTATTCATTAGACGCAGAAGTCCCTAAGAAAGGTTAGAAAAATTTGTGATCACAAGTGAGTTGAGGATTCAGAGCTAAATGCCTGAAGACGCGAGACTTTCAATTTCCATTAGCAAGTGCTTGGCGAACTATAAATTCTTTTATTTGCAACCAATTCTGCCGCCAAACACTTTCCCTCGACTGCTCATCTAATAAGCTGATTTTCAGCAAGATTTGACAAGCATTCCGAAACATTGTTTAACCGAAAGTTCGAACCAGAGAAGAGCACCTGCGCGGGTGGTGGAATTGGTAGACACGTACGTTTGAGGTATTTGTTGCAGGCGTGCGGAAAGATTAAAGGAGTTGATAGCTTAGGTCTAAAATTGGTATACGCGAATATGTCGATTTTGGTAACCAAGGTAACAGAGGTTTTAAAGAGATAAAAAGATGGACTTAAAATAGTCCCCGGGTGGCGAAATTGGTAGACGCAACAGCTTGAGGTGCTGTCGATCGAAAGGTTGTGCTGGTTCAAGTCCAGTCCCGGGGACCAAATGTTTTATATCCTCTTTAAGCTCTCAACTTGATCCACATTTA
>JAYUCD010000326.1:0-2295 GCA_043740515.1 Bdellovibrio sp.
ATTATCTCCGTAATAACCCGCCTGACCTGCGGCGTCAAAAGCAATATTGAACAACTCCGGCAAAATGTACACGATAGGAATCGGTCAAGGTGGTCCGACTCGAATTCCGATTTATCAAAAAGATGTGTTCGGCAATAAGGTGAAAACCTATCAGCCTTTTGAAGATGAAGTGAACGAGCCTTTGCTGCGAAAAATGGCGGATGAAACTGGTGGCAAATTCTTTCGCGCCAACAAAGAAGACTCTCTCGGTGGAATTTTCACCGAGATCAACAAGTTGGAAAAAACTAAAATTGATGTCAATAAATACACGCGCTACGAAGAGCTTTACAAAAATTTTCTCTTGCCTGCGTTTTTTATTTATTTACTGGGAATTTTGCTCAGTTTGACCTGGCTCCGTCGTTTGCCTTAACTTTTTTCGGCTCGCTCGAGATCAGCTGAAATTTTTTGCCCCTGACGAGTCTTGCGGATCCAAATCAAATAAATCAAGAGGCAGATATTCAAGGCAGTCACAGTCAGTCGAACGGCGGTCACCTTCTCGTAAATGTCATAGATCTCAAGCGGGAGATAAATTCCACCCGAAATGATCGCCAACCACTCGGCCCATTTACGAGCATGCCAGAGACCGTAAGCTTCAATCCAGCGTAGCACCGTGTAGAGCAATGCCCCCAGGGCGATCCAAATCAGATTGGATGAATTTAATTTTGCAAGACTGTGAATGAAAATTTGTGGATAGTGATGAGCCGGATTGAGATGCAAATGTGCCACTACACTCTCGCCGAGCTCCTGAAAATCTCGGTGAATCAATGCCAGCAAGCCGAAACCGATGGCTAGCACCAAGGCCCCTTTGGCGGCTTCAAAAATAGCAATCCCGCGAAGCCCCTTCAGAGCTCTGGCTTCAACTGCTGTGATAGAAACGGAATGCTTTTTAATGATGAACCTGACTGCACAAGAGTGCCGTCGCGCGCGACCGGAATTTTTTTGCAACTTCCACAGATTTAAATTGGGTTTTTAATTCTGACTTTAAAAATTGGTACTGCGGATACTCGAGAGAAGGGTCAATCCCCCAAGTCTTAAAATGTTCCTGGAGGTATTTCATTTGCTCGATTCCGCTCAGTCCCTGCAACGTGACCTGTCCTTCGTTTTTCAGTTCTGGTAACTTCAGCAAATATTCATTCAAAGCGGCGACGCTGATGTCCAGATTTGGCAGAAACCCGCACTCACTTCCCGCATTGCTTTCAATCGCAATGTAATTTCCATTTTTTAAAAGTGCAATATCAAATGCAAAGTTTGTTTCTCTCAAATGAGGTGGAAGTTTATCCACCAAGGACTGAGCAAAATCTTCGACTTTCTTAAAGGTTTCTGGCGCCGATTGTTGAAACGGAAGATTTTTCATCTCCAGCCACCAATTGTGGCGATCGATCGTGGCCTTTCGCAAAATTTTTCCGTTGATGGCCTCGACACGGAACTCACGATCGATGTCGACCTTGCGTTGAACGATCACTCGCTCGGGGCTATTCAAATACTGGCTGGCTCTCCAACCAAAATAATTTTTATGCTCCTGCAAAGCCGTGTAAATATCATCGTCGTCATATCCCACAAGTCGCTGATAGGTCGCAGCTTTGAATTTTTCAAAATCGCTTTTTTGATAGGCTTCGATCTCTTGAGCAAGTTTGGTTTGATCCGTGATGATGCTAAAGTTGGTCGCACTTTCGTTGACTCCCTTCATCACCCAGCCTTGAGGAAATTTGTGATTCAGCTGTTCAACAAGCTTTTGCGGGTTTGCCAAATTGAGATTCATCTTGGAAAGCAGATGAGTCTCTGGAAGAGCTTCGGGAGCATACTGCTGCCAAAAAAGAGATTCGACATATTTATTAGCAGTTAAAATTTGTGCGATATTCGAATTGACGAGGCCTGGATTGAGTTGACCTAGAATGCTTTGATTGTGAAAGACTCTCGAATGAAACACCACGCTGCTTCCAGGTACGACCAAAGGCATTTTACCGTAAGAATTGGCTGGGATATGAGTGACCACTGAATTTTCGTAGGCTTTTGCCAATTTTTTAAAATCCTCCGGGTTGCCATGTTCCCGATCATCTAAAAAGTATCTCACAACTGTGGGTCGACCTGCAGCTCGATTGCGGATCACCGCCTGATCAATTTCTTGAATTGTTTTGAGGGGCAATCCAGAGATGGCTGCCAAAAAGTCATCATGCCCATGCACATCTCGAATGCGAATGGCCAGTGGGATCTCGGGACTGAGACTACGGCCACCAAAGCGTTGAATATCTGGCAGGG
>JAYUCD010000327.1:0-3042 GCA_043740515.1 Bdellovibrio sp.
CTTCTTTTCGGTAGCCACGAAAAAATAAAGAGTCACCGCTCGTATCGAGCATCACATGAAATTGGTTTTTGATTCCTTTGATATGAATTTTCAGATGCGGATTATCCGAATCGACATTTGGACGAGCATCAAACTGCTCGCGAAATTGATCAACGATCGCATCTTTGGCTTTCAGGGCGACAAAGCGTTGATCTCGCATCGCACAGTCAGAAACCGAAGCATCAATTTTCAGAGTCTGATCCAAATTGATGTATTTGGTGAAATCGTGTTTGCGAATATTATTGTAAAGCTCTTCCGGGTTGTAGGCTGGAAAATCCAAAATTGGTTTCAAGATTCGAGAAGCCAAGCGCGACTGAAGATTGGCGCGGTAAGCGCCTTCCCAATTCGCGTCGAAGAAAACTCCTGATGACATTTTCACCGTTTTTTCAAAACCCAGTTGAATCAGTTCGACTTCGAGCGCGTCAACGAGACCTGTGGCAGTCGAGGCGAGAAATTGAGGCATGCAATGCTCCTGTCCCTTAGGGAGTTAAATCAGGAGCTTCCGAATCTGCTACGTCTCCTGATATTTTGGAAACCTTAGGTTTCCGTATATTTTGGACCGCCACCGCCTTCGGGGACTGTCCAATCGATATTTTCGAATGGGCATTTGATATCACAAGTTTTGCAGTGGATACAATTTGTATAATTCACTTGTAAATCATACTTGGCGCGGCCGTCCTCCCACTTCTCACCGCTCTTGGCAGGCACCATTTCGTAGACTTGGGCGGGACAGAATAAATTACAGGGCGACTTGTACTGAGGTTCACAGATACTTTTGCAGATGTCGTTGTTGCCAATGATCAAATGGTTGGGCGAGTCCTCATCATGGCTCGTTCCGGTCAAATAAACCGAGCTCAGCTTATCAAAAAACAAAACGCCATCGGCTTTCGGCAATTGATTCTCGGTTCGCTTTTCTCCGCTAGGCCCCCAGACCTCAGCTACTTTCAAGGTTGTTTTCGCATCATTATGAGTTTTTTGACGATCAAATAAACCGCGACCGCCCGTGATTTCCTGAATTGCAATCAAAGGCAAGGAGGCGAAGATTCCTTTACTTAAAGTTTGATGGAAGTTTCGCACTCGTCGCAATTCTTTGCTGACAAAACTTTTTTCAATATTTTCAGGATATTGTTTCAATGTGGTTTGGGAAAAATCTTGCTTGAGAATAGCTTCGAAGGCCGTGTCGGCAGCAAGCATTCCCGCTTTCATCGCCAGATGAATTCCCTTGAGCTTCTGCACGTCCACCATAGAGGCTGAATCACCAATGACCATCCAACCATCGCCCGCCAGCTTCGGCATGGCATAATACCCACCAGCAGGCAAAGTCTTGCCTCCGTAAGCGATGACTCGCCCACCTTTCAGCATCTTTTCAAGAAATGGATGAGTCTTTAGTTTCTGCAGTTCTCGGTGTGGATCCAAAAGTGGATCCTGCGAATCCAAGTAGGCCACCAAGCCGACGATGATTTTATCGCCTGGAATTGTATAAATGAACGTTCCACCGATGCTTTTTCTCAGTGGAAATCCCAAAGTGTGAATCACCTTGCCCGGCGTGACCGTTCCGGCTGGCATTTGGATGATTTCTTTGACACCCTCTTCGAAAACTTCAGCATCTTTTCCCTCTCGCAGATTGAGCTTTTGAGAAACCTGCTTGAAGAGTGAACCTCGAGTTCCTTCAGCAAAAATCACAAGCTTTGATTTTAAAATCAAACCTGGTTCAAAATTTCCTTTCGGCACTCCGTTTTTATCACGGCCTTTGTCGCCAGTGCGAATGCCGACGATTTTATTTCCCTCGTAAAGTGCCTCGACTGCTGCAAATCCTGGGAAAATATTGATTCCTCGAGCCTCGCAGCGACTTGCCAACCAACGATTGAATTTGGAAAGCGAGATGATGTAGTTGCCTTTGTTGTGAAAAGGAGGCGGCACGATTGGCAATTTAAATTGGCCTTTGTCGCGTAAATAATAAACGGCGTCCTCGGTGACTTCCGAATCAAGAGGACAGCCTTCTTCTTTGAAATTTGGAATCAATTCTTTCAACGCATCTGTCTTCAGAACAGCTCCTGAAAAACTGTTGGCGCCAATTTCGGGACCTTTTTCTAACACCACAATCATTTGCTCGGGGATCGCTTGGCCTTGGCGCTTTCCACCGGCAATTTCTTGATTGTGTTTTTCAATAGTTTGAGAAATTTGCAAAGCACACGAGAGGCCTGCGGCGCCACCGCCAACGATCAAAACGTCCACATCCATTTGCTCTCGACTGACACCTTCCGGTAAATCTGTGTACTGGCTCATTTCTTATTTCCCCTCGATCATCAGTTCTAACTTAAATTTTTTGAATTTCAATCTGTGGTCGCATCCGCTGCTGCATCTTCAGCAGGAGCTTCCGTCGCTGGTGCCATTTTACGGTTGGCCGGTTGGAGTTGAGATTGGACTTGCAAAATTTCTTCATCTCGCCCGCCGGGATAGGTGCGTTTTTTTGCTCGCTGATGAATTTCTTGTTCTTCCGAAGTCATCAGAGCGTGAGTCTGATCCGCTTCAACCGCGGCTCTGCCGATCCAGCCTGCCAGTAGGACTACACAAAAAAGAAGAGTCTGAATTTTCATAGCTTAGCTTTTCCTCATTTTGTTTTTGTCGCAATTCAATGGCCGCTTTTCAAGCGACAGGATTGTATTTGAATGGAATTTGCAAAAAATGTCACGCTTTCGGATTCAGAAAAACGCTAAAAACGCCTGTGGCTGTGCATTGGAATCTGCTTCCGAACTTTCGCAATTAAACTCGGGTCCAACTGCAGCGCTTGAGCCTGAGGCAAATCTGCGGGAGCTTGATAAATTATTTCGCCCCAAGGACTGACCAGCATGCTGTGGCCATAGGTTTTCCTTTGATCACCTTTTGAGTTTACATGAGTTCCCGCCTGAGCCGCCGCGATGATGTAACATTGACTTTCAATCGCTCGAGCTCGCAACAAAACTTCCCAATGAGCTTGTCCGGTAGTCACTAGAAATGCCGATG
>JAYUCD010000328.1:0-18968 GCA_043740515.1 Bdellovibrio sp.
CGCTCCGGTTGCGGTTGCCGAACAGGCTGATCCTGGACAAACCTGGCTTTGAACCGAAAGATCAAGGCCGTAGCTTGTGAGAGCTCGAGCTGAAGTTTCAAAGTTATGCCCCGCTGCGACTCGACGGGAAACCACTGTCGGATCGCCGAAAGGATAGGCAGAGGCGAACGCCAGTGCGCTTGAAAAATAAGGATTGAACCAATAACGGTAGCCCATTGAAATGTGAAACAGTTGCGTCTGCTCAGCTAGAAAGTCTCCATTGTCATCGCGGTAATAGAATTTTTTCATCTGAAAAAGAGAAATTTCCAAATTTCCATGATCACTGACATCTCCCATAGCAACCACTCCAAACCCGACAAGAATCGGAGAAATGATTCCGTCAGGCCCATTGGTATAAGCTGTCTGAAAGGCATAGGAGCCCAACATTGCAGAGACGTTGCCTTCTTTCGGCTCGTAGGCCAAACTTTGGAAGGAAAGTAGGCAGGCAACGCTCATGAGAATTAACTTCAATTTCTCCATCCCCCGAGAGTAGAGTCGATCGTGTACCAAATTCAACCCTTTAGCTTCAAAAATTCTCATTTCCTGAAGCTCAGCTTAGGGGCTCTGATATTTTCTTTGAGTGTTTTGTTTTGCCAAAATGCATTTTCAAAATCGAAGAGGCAATTGGCCGTGGATGAAGCTCCGCCTCCACCTTCTTCGGCACCTGCTGCTCCAGCTGCACAAACCTGGGAGCAGAAATTAATTGCGGGCAACATTTCAATTTCTGAATGGCTGGACGGAGTGGCTGAAGGAATCGATTTGTTTTTGGTCGGAAAGACTCTGACAACCAGGCAAAATGAAACAAGCATTCGCTTGGAGAGCTCGACATTTGTGGTTGAGCGAGAAGGGGTTTCCAATGCTGGCAGCGTGAATGTCAACTTGCGCCTACCGAATCTCGAAGAGTACTGGCAATTGAAATTCACCAGTTATGATGAAGCCGAAGAGCGCCGTGGTATTCGGCGTGGCGATTTGCGGACGACTCCTCGAGAAAAAAATTACGGGGCGTCTCTCGGTCTTTTTCGCAAACTGGGAAATATTCGAACCGCCTTCCAACCCCGGTTTGCCTTTCAAAACAAATTGAAAATCGCGCACTCGCTCAGCTTTGAAAGCGTGGCTGATTTCAAAACTGGCGAAGTCAATCCCAAGCTCGAATTTTTTGCCAATCCAGACACGGGTGCCGGTGTTTTTACGGCGATCAATTTTCATTTCCCGCTGAATAAAACTTTTTCAATCAATCTGATCAATGATGGTGAGTACGTTGATCGAACGCATATTTACAGTGTTGCCAACGGAATTTCGCTTGGCCAGCTGGTGAACGACCGGGCCTCACTTTCCTACAGTTTGATATTTGGCTCAGTCAATCAGCCGTCCTATCGTCTAGATAATTACAGCTTGGCCGTGACCTGGAATCATTTGCTTTATAAGAAAATTTTAGATTATCGAGTGACACCGCATTTGGATTTCAAAGATATCAATGGCTTTGCAGGAGTTCCAGCTCTGACCTTTACCTTGGGATTGACCTTCTAGAATTTTATGGAAAGGCGTAAGTGAAATCGAGAATCTGCCCGCGCAAAGTTCGATAATTATCGCCTGCAAAAAGAATGGAACTGTTCACGTTTGATAAAGAGAAGGTGACACTGTCATTGTATCGATAGCCCATTCCGACCAGAGCGCCAACTCCTAAATAATGACTTTCGCCGTCTTGGTAAAAAGAGACCAGCACATCGGCTCCGCCTAAAAAAAACAAGCCGAATGAAAAAGTATAAAGTCCTTTGCCTGAGACCCGGTAGAACCAAGTTGTTCCCCAGTCGGGTTTGGGCTTCACATTGATCGCGTTGGTACCAAAAAGTCCGAACGCCAATTCATATCCCATGGCACTTTTCTCTTGGTTTCGAATTCCACCGTTGAATCCCACAAGCTCAAGATAACCGCTTGTTGGCGATTCAACATTGGCAGTGCGAACACTTTTGTAATCGAGATTCAGATGAGATCCGCTGACTCCCACAAAATAAGCGGCTTGAGAAAGGGGCGCCAGGCAAAGGCTCAAAACAAAAAAAACGAGCTGTTGTTTCATCACCTCAACAGTTTATCACGATCGACTAGAAATCAGCGAGCACTGGCTTCAAAAGCCAATGGGTCCCGGCGTTTGGTCTAGTCATGAAAGAATTGCAACTGATCACATTTAGCCATCCCCCTGGAATGGATTTTATGATATCCCTTCGCCTATGAAAAAGCCTGTTTGTATTGCCTGCTTTAAGCCCAAAGCCACTTTAGAGTGTGGAGTTTGCCAAAGTGCAGTTTGTAAATACTGTGCTCAGTTTGTGGAAGAGGAAACATTTTCTTTTTTGCCTCAGGTTTCGGCGGATTTGAATCATTCGACTTATTGTCCGCCCTGTTTCAACGAAAAAGTAGAACCAGAACTGACGGCTTACAATCAGATCATGGCACAGGCGAAAGAGATCAACGTTTACTACAAAAAGCAAAGCAAGGAAACGCGGTTGATTAAGCGGTTTGTCGACCCGGTGAAAGTTGAAGCTTGCACGGACAGAGACGAAACGATCTTGAGACTTGCTTTTTTGGCAGCCAAAGATCACTTCAATTCGATCATTGATGTGGAAGTTGAATCGGTAAAGGTCAAATCGGGATCTTATCAAAATCTCAGTTGGAGCGGGGTCGCGATCCCTGCTCAAGTTCTTCCAGATCGAATCATCAAAGATCGATCCTTCTCGACAGATCCGAACTGATTCATTGCAATCATTCTATTGGGCTTGCTTCATCAAATCGTGAACCATTTCTGTTCCATATTTTTTCTCTAAAGATCTGACTCCAAAATGATAGCGAGCCGCTTTGCTGTAAAAATCAGTGAAGGCGAAATTAAGCGCTCCTCCCGTGAGAGCGCCCATGAAGGGGACAACACCGGCGATTGCTTTCTGCGATACTCGAATTTCGAATGCTCGCGCAATTTGAGCTACCAAGCGAACAAGTGCTGGCGCCGATCCTCGCTGGAGTGCCTCGGCAAGTTCCTGACTGGATAGCTTTGATAAATACTGGGCAGCCTGGCGAACGGCTTGAGCATGAGCTGTTCGTGCCAAGAAATAAGCAGACTCCATCGAGTCTTCGCTCGGAGTGTTTGTTCCCAAGCTGAAAATCATCAAACACTCCATGCGAATTTCCATGTCTTGAATGTCGTGCCCGAACAAGCGGGCTTGGTCCAAAATTCCACGCAAAATCAAGACGGTTGTCACGGGCAGTTCAATGGGAAGTGCTGGCAAACCCACGAAACCGCTGACTCCGCCAGTGAGCGTGGTGGAAGCTTTGTGTATCCATCCTGAAAGATGCGAGGCTTTTTCATCGATCGGCTGGCTCGGCTTATGCGATGAAGCCGAAGAATCAGGAAGGCTGCGAACTGCTGCTACTAAGGCTTTTTCGATGGCTTTTTTTGCGGCGAGTGAAATTATTTTCTGAGCTTTTTCGGGCAATCGGTGAGTCAAGGCTTCAATCGGTTTACCGATCCAGTTCAAACTTTTTGCAACCGGCCCTGGATCAAGAAAAAATTGAGCGGCCTCAGCTATAAAATTTTTATCAGATTCGTTCATAATCATTTCGTTCTTTCCGTTTTGCGCTATATTGCCAGGCACACCGCTTGCTCATAGTGCATAGCTAGTGCCAAAATTTCCAGTCAAAGCAGGGAGTGCCATGAAAAAAAAATCGACTTATCTATTACTCAGTTCGGTCTTGGTCGCCGTTCTCGTTAACGGATGCTCCAAGGATTTGAGCTCCGGCCCATTGCCGCTCGATTTAAAACCGACAAATGGTGGCACCTCGGCGCTTGCGGCTTGCCAACTGCAAAGCTCCAAAGAGCCAATTCGGTCTCAATATCAATTGGGGGAAGTCGCGGCTCTCTGCGACAAAGCGATCTTGCAAACGGACCAAAGATTGGTGGCGATAGCGGCAATTCCAGTCGAGCAACAGAAAATCGATAACACTCTTTTAGCCTTCGAAGAAGTGATGGCGGATTTCTCTGATGCGACCACTCCCTTAATCTTCATGGGCTCTGTCTCAACTGACTCTAAAGTGAGCGCTGAAGGATCTGATTGCGAACAAAAAGTAGGGCAATTCGGCGTTGATGTTTTCACGCGCCGTCCACTTTATGCGAGCTTAGCTAGACAAAAAACTTCGGACCCAGCGCAAGCTCGATTGCTTTCTCAAACTTTGCTTGGGTTTGAACAAAATGGTTTGAAACTTTCAGATGAGTCACTTGCTCAAGTCAAAATCCTCAAGTCTCAGTTATCAGCCAAAGAAAGTCAGTTCTCAACGAATTTAAATAACGAAGTGTCCACGGTTACTTTGACGGCAGAACAATTGGCCGGAGCGCAACCTGACTTTTTGAGTCGATTGAAGAAAACGGTTGATGGAAAATTCATTGTGACGACCAAGAGCACTGATTATTCAGACGTGATGGAAAATGTTTCTGTGGCAGAGACTCGAAAGCAAATGCAATTTGCATATCTCAATCGGGCGGCAGACGCGAACACCAAATTGTTACAAGAAGCCGTTTTCCTGCGACAACAAATTGCCAAACTGCTCGGGTTTTCAAGTTGGGCGGATTATCGCACTCAAGGTCGAATGGTGAAGGATAGCGAGACGGCAAACAAGTTTTTGCTGAATCTCAAAGACAAATTGGCGATTCGCAATCAACAAGATCAAAAACAATTGCTCGATTTTAAAAAACAATTGGATCCAAGTGCTCAAACTTTGAATTCTTGGGACACTTCGTATTTGAGCTACCAATTGCAAAAACGCGATTTCAATCTCGACAACGAAAAAATCCGCGAATATTTTCCTGCAGCGACTGTGGTGGCGGGAATTTTCGAAGTTTACTCGAAGCTTTTATCAGTCCAATTCGTTGAGGTAACTCAAGCGAAGGTTTGGGCGGATGGCGTGAAGCTTTACGAGATTCACAATTCTTCAGACTGCCGACTGATCGGATATTTCTATACAGATTTGATTCCTCGTCCTGGCAAATATGGGCATGCTGCTGCTTTTCCTTTGATTGCTGGAAGAAGTTTGGACAAAGGAATTTACAGTTTGCCTGTTTCGTCAATCGTTGCCAATTTCACACCGCCCTCGACAGAGGTTGGTGGCAAGCCTTCGCTTTTGACTCATGATGAAGTGGAAACTTTCTTTCATGAGTTCGGGCACATCATGCACCAAACTTTGACCAAGGCTCCTTATGCAAGTCTGTCAGGCTCTAGCGTAGCACAAGATTTTGTCGAAGCTCCTTCGCAAATGTTGGAGAACTGGGTTTGGAATGCGAAAATTTTGTCTCAGGTTTCAGGACATTATCTACATCCTGAACAAAAGCTTCCAGCGGATTTGTTGGAGAAGATGTTAACCGCGCGTAATTTTCAGCAGGGATCAAGATACACAAAACAACTTTTGTTTTCGCTTTATGATTTGAATATTCACTCGACCAATGGATCTTCTGATGTGCAGAAAACTTACGATGAGCTTTATCAACAAATCATCGGTCAAGAGTCTCCAGCAGGAAATCATTTTCCCGCGAGCTTTGGTCATATTATGGGAGGCTACGATGCTGGATACTACGGTTATCTTTGGTCGGAAGTTTATGCTCAAGACATGTTTGCACAATTTCCAGTGAATGATTTAACAGACTCAGCGATGGGGGCAAAATATCGGCATGTGATTCTCGAACAGGGAAGCATGAAAGAAGCGATTGATATCTTGAAAGATTTTTTAGGACGAGAGCCAAAAACAGATGCTTTTTTTAAGAAACTGGGTCTCTAGTTTGCGATTCTAAGCGAGATCTCATTCGAGGTTTCACTGAGAGAAAATAATAAATGATTCCGGCGATCGCCCCACCAATGTGGGCGCCGTGGCCAATCGGAAAGCCACCGCCACCAGCTTGTTCGATCAATCCCCACACATCCAAGGCAATAAAAGCAAAAGCTCCCCAAAGTGCAGGCAGTGGTAAAATTGCAAAAATATAAATGCGCTCTTTCGGAAACATCAAAGCAAAAACTAAAATCACTCCACTGATAGCTCCCGAAGCACCAAGTGCTGGAATTTCTGGGTCGTGTAAAATCCAAGCGGAAACCACCGCGTGACAAAGCGAGCTAAAAATAGCAGCGGAAAGATAAAATTTGAGAAAGGAAGAGATGCTAAGAATTTGTTCCATCAAACTTCCAAAGGAACGCAAAACAAACATATTCAGAAAAATGTGCCAGACCATATTGTGAGAAAAAGCTGAAGTGAGCAAAGTCCAATAGTGACCTTCAGCTAAACCGTCCCAACTGACCGTAAAGTTTCTGAGCATGAACAGCGGATTGACGTCGGTGATATTCCAACAAATGAAAACAATAATGTTCAAAGCAATGATGACCGGAACGGCAATGGCTCGCTTCGGAGAGTTCATCATAAAATCTGTGACTGTCTTTGCAATTGTTGCAAATGAATTCTGATCATCGATCCTACCTTCAGGCTGCCAATGCCGCCAGCCAAAGATCCTAACAGCCAAAGTAAACTAGGTCCCCATAAAACTTCGGCTCCGAGGCATAAAAAAACTCCTAAAGAAGCCCCCGAAAGAAAGCTCACTTGCAAAAATTTATGCTTTTGCACCAGGCGAAGCTCCTCGATTCGGAGCATGAAGCTAATTACCAGCGCACTGAATCCGAGATAGAGAGCGCCGCAAAAAACCATACAAAGAGATTCGCCAGCAATCTTCATAACGGAGTTCATCAAATCTAAAACTGGTAAGGCTCGAATTCCGAACTGCGAGCAAAGCGACAGAGAGATCAAACTGGTGACTGCGTGCACGGCGAGAACTTTGAAAAAGACAGATTGCAAACTGGGATTCAAATCACGCTCAACCATTCCGATGATTTTTTCTCGGAGGCTCAAAGGGGGAGTAACTTCGGAGCTTGATAAAAAAATCTGAAAGTCTTGCTTCCAGTGCTCGTTAAATTTGGAATTCATTTTTTACCTTTCTTTGCATCCTGGGCGCCGCGAATTTTTTTTAAACCTCGACTGATCAGCTGCCGCACATTGAGCGAAGAGGTTTGAAGTCTCTCGGCGATTTCTTCGAAACTGAGCTCATATTGAAAGCGCAACTCGATAGCGGATCTTTGCTGCAAACTCAAACCTTGCAATTCAGGGACAGAAATCTCAGGTGCAGGTTCAGCCGCCGTGCCTGCGACCTTTTCTTCGTCCAAAATTTCCATCCGGCGTTTGGCTTTTCGAAAATGGTCAATCATCACATTTTTGCAGATCGTGAACAGCCAAGGTAGGAAAGGAAAACGCGGGTCGTATTTTTGCCGAGACTGATGCAGTTTCAAAAAGGTTGTCTGCAAAACGTCCTGAGCTTCCATCCGATCGCGAATCCTTCCAACCAGAAATCCATAAACTTTTCCCGAGTGTCTCTGAAATAAAATCTCAAAAGCAGAAGCATCGCCTGCCTGATAAGCTGTCATCAATTCTTCGTCAGAAGAAATTGTCGAAGCCTTCAATTTGAATTCCTACTCATCGTTTCGTCTCTCGTCTTTTCTCTTCTTCTATGGAATACGAACTTTATGGGTCACCTGTGACATCAATTTTAAGAAGCTTTTCGTCTATGCTAAGCATCCTATTTTACGAGCGAATTTGCCCTGTGCCATCGATGAGCCAGCGGGCGGTGGTCAACTCTCTTAAGCCAACGGGCCCACGAACATGCAGCTTCTGAGTGCTGATTCCGAGCTCACCACCCAGTCCGAATTCAAATCCATCCGTGAATCGAGTCGAAGCGTTCCAATAAACGGCTGCTGCATCAACTTCGGATTGAAAACGTCGTGCTTTGGCTTCGGACTTGGTGACGATGGCTTCGGAGTGTTTCGAGCCGTGACCAGCGATGTGCTCGAGTGCTTGGTCGAAGCTATCGACCACTTTGCAATTGATAATCAGGTCCAGATGCTCGGTGTCCCAATCCACAGGTGCTGCGATTTGAACACGAGATTTGTCGTGGAGAATTTTTTCGCTTCGGCTATCGACTCGCCAAAAAAGTTTTGCCGAGTCTGTTGCTTGATAAAGTTGTGTGAGAAAGTCAGACGCACAATTCTTATGGACCAAAACAGTTTCGAGCGAGTTGCAAACTCCGGGACGATGGGTTTTCGCATTGTTCACAATCTGAACTGCCATTTTCAAATCAGCATCCTCGTCGACATAAGTATGGCAAAGCCCGCGGTCATTTTTAATGATCGGCATCAGTGAAGTTTTTTGCACAAACTCGATCAGTTTTTCGCCGCCTCGAGGAACCACCACGTCTATCAAATCTTTTCGTTTCAAAAGCTGTTCGACGAGACTTCGCTCATAATCTTGAATTCCATAGAAGCTCACGGTGAAGCCTTGCACCTTGAAAACAGAACTCATCATTGCATAAATCACAGCGGCTGTTTGTTTGGAATCGGAGCCGCCTCGAAAAACGATTGAGTTTCCGGATTTAAAAGCCAGAGAGAAAGCTTCGAGAATTACATTGGGCCGGGACTCGAAAATCATAAATATTGTGCCTAAAGGCGCGAGAACTTTTTTTAATTTAAGGCCATTGGCGAGAATTTTTTCTTCGATTAACTCTCCGACTGGATCAGGCAGATCAGAAACCTGGCGAAGGCTTTCTGCCATGCTTTCGATTCGAGCCGGATTCAAACTGAGCCGATCGCGAAAGGATGGTGCTGTTTCAGTCGGAAGATTTTTGAGATCTAACTGGTTGGCGGCTAAAAGCTCCGTGGTTTGGCTGAGAAGAGCTTGAGCCAATGCCTTCAATAATTTGTTTTTATTCTCAGATGAAAGATTTCGCTGCTCTTTCGCCTCTCTTTGCATTTTCAACAAAGAGTCTTCAATCGACTTATGGAGCATGCGCCCGCCCTCCGATTTGAGTTCCCACCGGAAGTCCCTGTGCAATTTGCAGCAAGTTTTTCGGCCAATCTCCCCGCACCAGATGAGTCACGACTCCAGCTCGGCTTGCAAGATCGGCAGCGAGAAGCTTGGAATACATTCCGCCTGTTCCTTCCGTTGACTTAGATTTTCGATGAGCCATTTTCAATTCCACCGGTCCAAGGCGACGTCGATAATTAATCAGCTCAGCAGCGGGATTTTTTTTAGGGTCCAGATTGTAAAGACCATCCACATCCGTCATCAAAACCAAGCGTTCTGCTTTCATCATCAGGGCCACCTGAGAGGCAAGCGAATCATTGTCGCCAAATTTAATTTGCTCGGTTGCGACGGCATCATTCTCATTTAAAATTGGAATGACTTTCCAGCGCAGGAGCTCATTCAAAGTATTTTGCAAGTTTCTCCGTCGAATCCGGTCAGCCATATCACCCGAAGTGAGAAGCACTTGTGAACCTAAAAGATTTGTGGCCTGCAATGCGAGATTGTATTGATCCATAATCAGCGGTTGACCGATAGCACTCAAAGCTTGCTTTTGCGGAAGGCTGCGCTTTGGTTTATTGAATTCAGTTCTTTGAACCGCCCAAGCGATGGCTCCTGAGGTCACCCAGATCACTTCGATCCGATGTTTTTTTCTCAACTCACTCACTTGATGCATCCATGCTCGCATCAAAAGTGGTCCTCCATCACAAACCATTTTGCTGCCAGCTTTCACAACCCATCTTCTGTATTTAGACATAAAGAAATTCTCGCTTTTCTTTATTATGAAGTGAGACAGAGTGGGAATTCAAACATTAGGTAAAAAAAAGAGCCGGGAATGTTCCCGACTCTTTCGAGGCTATGCAATCAATCAATAGCAGCAGACTAGTGTCGGCTCATTGAAGAAGATACGGAATCAGCTAGATTGCTGCCAATTCCCACCTGGTGTTTTGCCAGATCTATACCTTTGTCAATCAAATCAACTGCTGCTCCAGTTTGCTGAGGAAAAACTCCTCGGCTCGCCAAATATTTCAGACCATAGTAAGCCGCAGCTCCATAGATCAAATATCGGAATTTAAATTTGCTCAACAACTTTGGCGCTACAATCGCAGCGGCAGCAGTTTCAAATTGTGAATTCATAAACAATACCTCCTTGAGTAAGGAAATATGCATAAAGCTTGCCGAAGCTCAGGAGACAGAGCGAGCTGTCATTTGCAGTTCACGATGAATCTCTTCAGCCTGCTCGGTTTTTTGCCTCGCCCAGTTTCTGAAAACCGGGAGGAATGACCGCAAATTAATAATTGATCGATTTTTTGGACAAGTACTGGATGCGACCCAATTCCGATGCCTTGTTGTCGGAGTACCAACCATTGGCCGAAAGTTCTTTGTAAGCGTACTCGAAATTTGTTTTGGCTTCCGCTTGCCGATTGAGTGCCTGCTGGCATTCAGCCAATTCCAAATACACATAACCATTCGAGCCACCAATTTCGAGCAATTCGGTGTGCAGAACTTGCTGCAGATCCAGTGCTTCTTGAACTCGTCCCAAGGCGCGAAGCGTTCGAGCGATGCACCAACGGATAACAAATCGTTTTGACTCATCACCTTTAAAGTTTGGGCGAGACAAAGCTTTCTCAAAACTTTCAAGAGCTTTATCGAAGGAGCGAAAATCAAACTTATGCCAGCCATCCATTGTGTAAAGCTGAGAAAGCCACAACTGTCCTTGTTCTGTTTTTGAATCTTCAGCCAAAGTCAGCGCTTTTTGCAGCCACTCGTTTTGGTATTTGGGTGGCTGACTGATCGACAACATGAGAGCTGCATCGATCGCAAAGAAAATTTCTTGTGCGTTGGCCGACAAGCTCCAAGCCTGTGAAAAATAATTCTGAGCTTTTGAAGGAGTCATCTGGGCGCACAAAACGCGTCCTTGCTCGAGCAAACAGCGAATTTCGGGACGCAGTCGTGTCGGCCCCTCAAGCTCTACAATTTTTTTTTGTGCTTGATCCAAAGTCGCACGAGCCATCGATAGATTGCCCTGCAGGCTTTGCACTCTGGCAAGCTGAGTCAGCACTTCCAAATCTTTGGCTGTCCACGAACTGGAATCTTCCGGCAGCAAGGATTGAATTTTGGCTTGGGTTGAGGGCAAGTCCTCAAAATTCCAAAAGCCGTCAATGTCAGGAAATTGGCCCAGTAAATCGCTTAAGCTTTCAATTCTCATGTTCAAACTCTAGCATTCAAAGAGCTTCACTAATACAACAATCATGCGATCTGATCTAAAATATTTGATAAAAAGGAGAGAGGCTTGCTCGAAATCTATATCGATGCGGATGGTTGCCCGGTGAAAGAGGAAATTTACAAAGTGGCGGATCGGTTTCAGATCAAAGTGATCGTCGTTGCTAATAAATATATTCAGATCCCTTCGAATTCCCGATTTTCTATGCAAGTCGTCAGCGGCGGATTTGATGCGGCAGATGATTGGATTGTCGAACAAACTTCCGTTGGAGATATAGTCGTCACAACAGATATTTTATTGGCGCAAAGAGTGCTGCTCAAACAAGCGAAAGTTTTAAGTCCCAAAGGACGCGAGTGGACAGAAGAGAACATTGGAGAAGCGGTGGGCAAAAGAGAATTTATGGCGCATCTTCGGCAAACCGGCGAAGCCAAAGGTGGACCGGCCCCTATGAATAAAAAAGACAAATCACAATTTCTTTCAAAACTTGACGAAGTGATTCAATTCATCAAACGACAACATAAAATTTAGATCTCGCCGCCGACCTCAAAATACCAAGTGTGACGTTCATCTCTCTCTCCGATAAGGTTCTGAAAAATCTGATAATCATATAGCAGTCCGCTCTGAAATTTTCCCAGCTGAAGTGAAAATCCCAGATCGGCTTGGTTTTCTCTCACAGAGATTGCAAATTGAGCGACTCCTAAGCTGTAAATAGCAGCTGCACTGAAAAGATCGGTCCAACGCTGGCTCTGCGAATGCAGGCTGAGATGGGTGCCGAGCTCGAGGACTCCATTTGAGACCTCGGGTCTGATCGAAGCTCCCAGCTCGGCTTCGGGCGAGACTGGCAAGTTATCTATTTTTTTATCGGCCAGACCCAATTGAGTGATTACCAAGGAAACCTGTGGCTTCATATTGATCTCGGGTATTTCCCAGACGATTCCAGGCTCAAGATAAAAAATATTTTGATAACGGATATTGAGCAATCGATCCGAGCCGCCTTCAGCCACCAAATCCGTGAGAAAAAAATCTGAGAGAATAAGTTTTCTTGAAACTCCGCGGGCCTGAATTCCAAAACAAAAATTATTCGATAATTTCCAAGCTTCTTGGAATCTCAAAACCTGCTCCTGAGAAGCGTATAAGCTAATGTAAGGAAGCACGCGATCTCGGATCAGAGTGTAATAAGCAATTTTGCTTGGAGACAAACTGAAGGCATAATGATCTTGGCGGAGGCCTAATTCTAGATCGGCTTCTAGGTCAGAGCTGCGTGTTTGATTGAACAGCCTTTGAAAGGTTGCCGTGTCGCCGCGATTGTCGAGGACATCCTTAGCATCTTTGTAATACTGAACATTGTTTCCAAAAAAGACATGAGCATTCCAATTTTTTTTTGGATCTCGCGCCAGAAAAGCGGGGTTGCATGGGAGAGATCCCAGGAGATCCATCGAATAGCAATTATCGCCGAGGACATGAGATTTAAAATCAGAGCGGCCCGAGCTCAGGCCACGCGGGACATCGACGGCAAAAGTCGTATTCCAAATCAGCCAAGTGAGAATCCAAAGAACATAAAAATTTTTATTCATGACACTGGCTCGGAACCAAAGAGCTCTGCATCACTGGAATTTTTTGTTGCAGACTGCTTAGCGGCATTTCGAAAGCAGTAAAGGACGCCTCCTCTGAGGGAAAAGAAAATATCAAATCAGCTGCAGTCGAATCGACGTAAGAAAATTTTTGACCAAGCCAAGCGACAAAATTTCCAGTGACAGGTGTGCAAAAGATCGAAACAGACTCAATTGGGTTTCGGTAAGCTTCGTTGATGCGAGATTGGATAGATGACCAAACATCAAATCCATCATCTAGTTCGGCTCGCAAATAAGCGGCAGTCAAAGCGGCTCGGTAAACGCGGCCACCACGATCGGGTATTTCGCTCAAAACCTGAATTGCTTTTTGCAAATCAGGTCGGTGACTTCGATCCACATAAGGAATGGTCAGAAGCCGAGTTCGATAAATATCTAAAGCTGCCATCATTTGAAAAACGGTATTTAAATTTTCAACCGTTGGTGCTGGCAGAAAGGGTTCGATATTGGCAATGTTTTGTTTGTTTTGAATGTAAAAGGGATAGGTTCGCGCTGACTCGTTTGTGACGGGTGCCTTTTTCATCGTCTGGACAAAACTCCAAAAGCCTTCAATTTTGGTTCCTGCTTTGCCGGCATATGCTGACGCAAGAGCAACTTTGACCTGAGGTCTTGAATCTCGCGATGAGAGATCTTCAAAATAAGCAATGGCCCCCTCGTAATCGCCACGATCAATTTTTGAAAATCCAGCATCCATCGGCTCGTTGGAATTTATCTGTTTTTGACAGCCTATGAGAGCGGGGCCCTGGACGATGCTCATTAGGATTGAAAAAATGAGGCTAAAATGGAGTTTTCCCATACGAATTATGGAAAATAGCAATTCTCACGCCTAAAAATGCAGCTGGAGCGTTTTCACTGCCGGTACACAAACTGCAATCTAAACAAAGATGAAAATGGAGGATGAAATGAGGATAGTTAGAAAAACTTTTAAGAAAATCAGCTTATTGACTTTATCTGGGTCAGTTTTAATGAGTTGTGCTCCGTCAAACAACAACAATGCGCCGGTGACTGCCAGACCAAATAATCCGATCACAACTGTGGCTGCGGTGCCCGATTTGCTAGGCACTTGGACGAAACCTTGTGCAGGCGGTGGAACGACAGGCACTTCAAAAAACCAATTCGTTGTCGAGGCTGATAAATTACAAATTCAAGATTTGGTTTTCGAAAACAACCGGAATTGCTCAGGTGTTGCCGACTTGGAAAGTCATGCTATTTTCGGCTACTCGGTAGATCAGTTTGTGGCCGGTCGAATCAATCCAATCAACTTGAAATTGCAAAAAGTTTTGGCGCGCTTAAATACATCTCGTGGAATTGCTATTGCAAACACGACTTCTTTTTGCGGTGAAAAAGATTGGCAGATCAATACGGACAAAGACGTGACTGGCAAAAATTGCCTCGCCAATGTTCCGGCTGTTGGCGAAACGTATTTTCAGATATTCAAAGTTTCAGCCAGCGAATTGTTTATTGGCGAAGTCAACACTCAACACACAGGCCGAACAGCTGAATCTCGACCAGTGGTTTTGGAAACGACTTCTTACAAAAAGTAGTTAGACGATGAATATAGTTTCTATTCGGCGGAAACAGCTTTGCGATGGCCATCCAACATTTCATTGCCTGATTTCCGCAGGTTTTTTTCGGCTGTGCTCAAGCTGAGCCCCCAAACCAAATGGGCAAGAATCATCAGTGTATTGCGGTTAGCTGGCATATCATAAGCATTGGCTCTCATTTTTAGAAGAGGAGTCAGACCAAGGTAACTTGTGCCCCACACTCCCAAACCAAATGCCAATCCCATCGGCACCGATCCGCCTCGAATTTTTTTTTGTATAAACGCAAATAAAATTCCAGCTGCTGCTCCATAACCAAAATGAGCCAGCATTGTTAGGTCCTCCCGTCGATAGGTCGACAAACGTTGGTCAATTCCTAATTTGGCAGTGATCTGACTGGTTAATGTTGCGGGGGGCAATGGTGATTTTTGGGTCTCAGGCAATTTTTTTTGCAAGAGAAACATAGCGAGAGTCATTGGCCCCGTGGCTAAAATCCCAGACCAGATGCCATTTTGAGTCGTTTGCATATTCTTTCCTTCTTTCTTCCGTCAAAAGGAAAAAGGGATGCAAATTTAATGCGCCAAAAATAATCCTGTGAAGTAACAGAAACTAATTCAAGGTTGGTTTTTTAAGCTCGATGTACTGTTCGTAATCCATCTCTCGGTCGTCTTTCAATATCACATCAATCTCGATGATTCGATTGGCTACGGTTTGGATGAACTCATGATCATGCGAAGTAAAAATCACTGCTCCCTTGAAGCGCTTAATGCCTTCATTCACTGCGGTGATGCTTTCAAGATCGAGATGATTGGTTGGACCATCGATCAGCATAACATTGGCTCCAGAAAGCATCATTTTGGCGAGCATGCAGCGAACTTTTTCGCCTCCTGAGAGGACCCGGGGACTTTTCAATGCTTCGTCTCGGCTGAAAAGAACTTTGCCAAGGAAGCCCCGAATGAAAGATTCATCTTTATCTTCCGAGTACTGACGGAGCCAATCGACTAAATTATTGGGCCCCTCGCCAAAATATTTGGAATTTTCCGTGGGAAAATAACTGCGGGTTGTTGTGATTCCCCAATTACAAGTTCCTGAATCCGCTTTCTGTTCACCAGCAAGAATATCCAAGAGCATGGTTTTGGCGATATCATTTCGACCGAGCAAAACAATTTTGTCATTTTTTTTCAAAGTAAAACTGATGTCTTTGAGCAGAACTTCGCCGTTCAAAGTTTTGTTCAAGCGCTCGACCGTCAACACGTCACTGCCAGCTTCGCGTTTCGGATCAAAGCCTACAAAAGGTGATCGTCGAGTTGAAACCGGCATATCACTGAGATCTAGTTTTTCGAGCTGCTTTTGCCGAGACGAGGCTTGCCGAGATTTGGAGGCATTGGCACTGAAGCGTTGAATAAAGCTTTTCAATTCTTCGGCTTTATCGGCGTTCTTTTTGTTTTGATCAGCTCGCAGACGTTGATTTAGCTCGGTCGCCTGTCGCCAAAAATCGTAATTTCCGGAATAGACACTGACTTTTGAAAAATCAATATCCGCAGTGTGAGTGCAAACCTTGTTTAAAAAATAGCGATCATGAGAGACGACGATGACCGTATTAGGAAAGTTAGCGAGAAAATCTTCCAACCAGTTGATTGCATAAATATCCAAATGATTCGTCGGCTCGTCGAGAAGAAGCACTCCGGGCTGGCCGAAAAGAGCTTGTGCCAATAAGACTTTGACCTTTTCTCCTGCATCCAACTCTTTCATCAGTTTGGCGTGGGTAGTGCTTGGAATTCCTAAACCGGCGAGCATGACTCCTGCTTCGGATTCCGCTTCCCAGCCATTCAACTCAGCAAATTCAGTTTCAAGCTCAGAGGCGCGCACGCCGTCTTCTTCTGAAAAATCGGGCTTTGCGTAAAGCGCATCTTTTTCTTGCATAATTTTGTAGAGCTTTTCGTTTCCCATCAGGACTGTTTTTAAAACTTCAAATTGATCGAAGGCATATTGATCTTGTTTGAGAACTGATAAGCGCATGTCAGAAGGAATAACCACTTCGCCAGTATTGGGTTCAATTTCTCGTGAGAGGATTTTCAAAAAAGTTGTTTTTCCGGCACCATTTGCGCCGATGAGGCCGTAGCAATTGCCGGGTGTGAACTTAACATTCACGTCTTCGAAAAGTTTTTTTCCGCCGAAACGCAGACTGACATTGGATGTGCTGATCATAGGGAAAAGATGTACGTTATTTTGCATTGAAACTCAACTTTATCGAATCTGAACTGGTGCCGGGGGGTAAAAATAGCGAGTATCTTTTTCAAAAGCCTTTTGCGGCTCCTCTATTGGAAATGGGAAGTTTTCCGCTCGATTTTAGAGGGATATCACGGCG
This sequence comes from Bdellovibrio sp., assembly GCA_043740515.1. Taxonomy (GTDB): domain Bacteria; phylum Bdellovibrionota; class Bdellovibrionia; order Bdellovibrionales; family Bdellovibrionaceae; genus 21-14-0-10-47-8. The sequence goes on from JAYUCD010000328.1 coordinate 16,720, forward strand.
CGACGGTTTCAGCAAACTAGTCAAAAGTCTGCTCCAATATGAGAAGAAGTCACCGCTATTTTTTCGCTTCAACTTGGAACGGAAACTTCACAAAAAGTCCGGAACAAATTGTTCGCTTTAGAATATCGATCATGTCCCGTAAACTGGCTTGATGAAGACAGCTCCTATTCTCGCATCTGAAGTCGAACGTCTTAAAGAAGTCCTTGAATCCGAAATTCTGAACTCGCCACCTGAGATTGATTTTGATGAAATCACTCATCTCGCAGCAGCCATCTGCCAGACACCGATTGCCCTGGTGACGATCATTGGTGCTGAAAAGCAATGGTTCAAATCGAAAGTCGGAATCGATATCGACGGAACCGCTCGCGAAGAGAGCTTCTGCGGACATGCTATTTGGAAAGATGAAATCATGGTGGTTGAAAACGCAACTTTGGATGAAAGATTTCAAGGAAATCCCCTCACGATGGGTGAGAATCCTGTGATTTTCTATGCAGGAGCTCCGCTTCGAACCAAAAGTGGACATGGATTGGGAACTCTCTGTGTGGTGGATCATAAGCCGCGTGTTTTGACTCCAACTCAATTAGAATCCTTGCGCATTCTCTCAAGAAATGTCAGCCGTTTGATTGAATTGAAAAAACAAAATCAAATTTTAAAATCTCTAACCGAGGAAATACATCGCAAAGAACTTGCCTTGGCAGAATCAGCAAAGTTGGCAGCTATCGGACAGATGGCAGCGGGAGTTGCTCACGAAATCAATACTCCGCTGGCAATTATCTCTTTGCTGGCGACTCAGGCTGAAACTTTAATGAAAAGTAAACAAGTGGACCCAGTGAAGGTCTTAGGGGTTTCAGATAAAATTCAACACACGGTCGATCGAATTTCAAAAATTGTGAGGGGATTGCTAGATATTTCCCGAGATGGCTCTAAAGACGCCTTCGCGCAAGTCAAAGCCGATTCGGTCGTTGAAGCAACCTTAGCATTTTGTGTTGAGAAATTTCGCGTCAATGGAATCATCTTAAAGTACCATGCGAATTCAATGCTAGAGCTCCAGTGTCGCCACATCGAGATTTCCCAGGTGATTCTAAATTTGTTGAATAATTCATTGGATGCCATGATGACGGCTAATTCTCCACAAAAGGAAATCGAAATCTTGGTCAGCAAAAAAGGTGAAAATATTGAATTTTCAATTACGGACAGTGGACCTGGAATTTCTCATGCAATTCAGCATAAAGTTTTTGATCCATTTTTTTCGACCAAAGACCCTGGCAAAGGGACCGGCTTGGGGCTCTCGGTATCTAAAAAAATAGTTGAATCTCATGGTGGGAGAATTTTTCTAAGTCCAACGGAAAATGGCACTTGTTTTGTCATTCAGTTGCCTCAGGTTCAAGGCATCGTTGCCCAAATCAAATCCTCAGCGTCATAGTTTGAGGTCCTGACTTTACTTCAAGGTTCATCGATGGAAGAGTTGATTTATGAAACGCGCTTACCTCTATATCCTTTTTTTTGGACTGGCTGGAAATTTGATTTCCTGTCAAAACGCGCTGGAAAAAGCCGGACGGAACGCTGGATATTCGGCCTACGAAATGATCGGAATCCAAAAGCGAGATTTGCTTAAAAAGCGAGTGGATTCGGCACGAGCAGATGAGAAAGAAGCAGGTCAGGAATTCAAGACAGCACTTGAGCGATTGAAGGATGTATCGGGTTTTCAAGGCGGCGAATTAGAAAAAAAATACGAATCTTTGAAATCATCTTATGATCGTGCCAATTCAAAAGCCGAGACGGTTCACAGCAGCGTGCAAAAAGTGGAAACAGTTGCCAAAGATCTATTTGAAGAGTGGACAAACGAAATAGAGCAAATTGAAACCGAATCTCTCAAAAATAAAAGTCGTGAAACTTTGAGGCAAACCGAAGACCGATACCGCCAGATGCACCTGAGTCTCAAAAAGGCTGAATCAAAAATGGATCCTGTGCTTCATAAGCTGAAAGATCAGGTTCTTTTCTTGAAGCACAATTTGAATGCGCAAGCGATTGCTTCATTGCGCGGCGAAAGTTTGAATATTCAGAAAGATATCGAAAGTCTTATCGCTGAAATGGATCACTCTATCGAATCTGCCGATCGCTTTATCAAAGACATGCACTGAGGAAAACCGAGTGGATATTGAGCTCTACCGAGAGAAGCGACAGAAATTTCAAGATGAACAACCAGTGTTTCGTGATCTGTGTTTGACCTGCCTTCAGCCGTCGTTTGG
>JAYUCD010000329.1:0-7456 GCA_043740515.1 Bdellovibrio sp.
ATGATGTCTCGCAGAGCATCGTCCATCGCATTTCCTACATCCTCTGATGAAATCTCGATGGTTTTCATCAATCCAGAATTATAATCTCGTCCGCTGACACTCATGCTGCGAATATCTTTTTTCGGTACAGCCGTGCCAATTTGGATTTTGAGCTGTTCCGCTGTGATTTCATTGATAATCAAAGTTTTCTTTTTCTTCATGTAATCGATGATGGCCTCATCAAATTTATTTCCACCAACGCGAACTGCCTGGCAGTAAACGATATCGGTCAGTGCAATCACAGCAACTTCTGTTGTACCGCCACCAATATCGATAATCATACTGCCTTTGGCTTCCTTCACCGGAAGGCCAGCACCAATTGCTGAGATCATGGGTTCATCGACAAGAAAAACTTCGCGTGCGCCTGCGGCTTTTCCTGCGTCGATTGCCGCTCTCTTTTCAACCTCTGTGACTCCATAAGGAAGTGAGATCACAATTGTTGGTCTCGAAAACATCCCCTTCATGCCGGGCTTGGTGAGAAAGTATTTAAGCATGGCTTGAGTGGTGTCGAAATCTGCAATCACTCCATCTTTGAGAGGTCGAAGGGCGACAATATTTCCTGGCGTCTTGGCAATTTTCTCTCTTGCATCCAATCCCACAGCGACAACTTTGCGTTTGCCTGGGCTGGTTTCCGAATAAGCAATCAAGGTTGGTTCATTGAGAACCACGCCTCGTCCGCGAGCTGCAATCAAAGTGTTGGCTGTACCTAAATCCACATAGAAATCTGCGCCTGAGCCTTCATCTTTGAAAAAGCGAAACATGTTGATTATTTCCGATGGTGTGGGGCGGGATTAGTGCCGTCCATGTAAATTGTCACATAGCCAGAAATGTAAGAAAAGGAATCTTTTGCATTAAAGCCCAGCTCAGCTCCGAAGGTCATGTTGTCAGCTCTCGAGTGAAGATACTCCGATCCAATCGCCACCTGAATTCCGGTGCCGTTGTTGTCTTTTCCACTGTTGATATTGAATGGAAGAGAAGCGTAGGGGATAAAGCTTCCAATGTCGGACATGAGCTTCTTACTGATGATCGGTGCCAAGCGCACAGTGAAAAAACTGTCGCTGCCTTTTCGCCAGTAATTCACGCCGGATTTAAAACCAACCGCTGGTTGATTTCGATAATCAGGCACTGGAACCCACTTCACAGAGCCTCCCAAGACAAAATCTGTGTCGCCGGTCCCCGCCGTGGCGCGAGCGCTGACCTCGTCGTTCAAGGGCGCATCAAAAAAACCACTGAAGTTAAAGCCGTTGCCATTCGAGGTGAGAAGTTGGGGTTCGACTCCCAATTTGTACTGACCTGCTGGTGTGATTTCGTTGCTCTCTTGCACGGTCAAGAAAGCTTGTGCCGAGGAGGAAGCTGCGAGAAGCAAAAAAAACACAGGACTGAGCTTGAGCCGAAACATAGAGGTCCTTCCTCAAAAGAGTGATCTAGAGATGTTAAAAAGAGGCCAAGTGTTTGACAAGTTCGAAAGTGACTGGGATCGTCAGGAAGCATGAAGTTGCCTATTACTTTGGTCGTTATCACTCTGAACGAAGCGCACAACATTGAGCGTTGCTTGCAGTCCGCATCCGAGCTCTGTGCAGAAATGCTTGTGGTTGACAGTCAAAGTGAAGACAAGACCTGCGAAATAGCACAGCGTCTAGGTGCACGAGTCTTGCAAAAATCTTGGATGGGCTTTGGTCCCCAGAAACGATGGGCAACCGAGCAAGCTCAGAATGACTGGATCTTGTCCTTGGATGCAGACGAAACCTTATCACCCGAACTCGAGCAGGAAATTCGTACCAAGTTCAAGCAACTGCAAAAGGAAATTGCCTACGAAATGCCCAGAAAATCTTTTCACCTTGGACGCTGGATTGGCCATGGTGGTTGGTATCCCGATTATCAAACCCGATTTTTTCATCGGCAATTTTCAAACTGGCCTGATGCTTCCATTCATGAGCGAGTCCAGTCACAGCGCTTGGAAAAACTTGAATCCCCGATCCTCCACTATGTTTTTAAAAATCTTTCGGATCAGGTTCGAACCAATGACCGTTATTCAGGGTTGTTGGCGGAAAAAGATTTTAAAAGTGGCAAAAGCTTTTCAATGATCAAATTGATATTGAAGCCCTGGAGCAAATTCTTTGAGTGTTATTTTCTAAAGCTAGGCTTGCTCGATGGTTTGCCAGGTTTCTTGATTGCAGTGAGCGCCAGCTACTCGATTTTTTTGCGTTGGGCGAAAATTTGGGAATTGGAAAGACGAAATGATAATTAAAAAACAACTGATACGCCGAACTCGACTTTTATTTTGCCTTGTGCTTTTTTTGCCATGGAGTCTTTCTGCGAAAAAAAAGACTTTGCAATATCCCTTCGTGCATAAAGTTCAAGGCCAGGCTTATTTACTTGATGACACGGTCAAGGTCATTCACCGAGAAGCTCAGCACTTGGAAAAATCGAAAATTCTCAAAAGTGAAACTCGGCTCAAGGAAAAAGCATGGCTGAGAACCAGCGAAAATTCCGAGCTTCAGTTGGCACTCTCGCCAAATGAGGAAATTTCAGTTGAAGCTGACTCTGAATTGCAAATTCCAGTGATCAATTGGCAAAATGGTGCAGTCAAGGAGCTCCGCCTGCGCAAAGGCAGTCTCAGAATTCACTGTGGTGAAGTCTGCTCTCAGCATTTGCTCACGGATCTTTCGGATACAGGTTTGACCTCCGGTGATTTCGCCATCAATTACGATCCCAAAATTCCTTCAATTCATTTTTCAGTTTTTCGTGGTGAAGTTGCTTTTCGAGGGCTTGAGAATGAAAGTTCGGTCACACTAAAGGCAGGCGACAGCGTCCAATTTGTTGGTGCCATCGAAAATGATGAAGTGGCTTATGATGTTTTGCTGCAGGGACGTAAGGTTGCCAAGGGCCACTTGGAGAACGTCAGTCGAATTTCTGCAGAGGAAATGGCGAAGTACCAAGAAAAAATCAAAAAAGCTCAGAAAAAGCCTTCGCCAATTCTCAAAGCAAAGCCGGGGCCGAATCAAATCTGCTTGGAGCCTTTAGGAAAACTGAACGAATGTGCTTGGACTTGCGAGAAGAATCCCAAAAAAGACAAGATTTGTAATCTTGCAAAGGGGGCACAATGTGTTCGCAGTCGATGCAATGCCAACGGAGTTTGGGCTGAGAGAGAAGTGCTCGCCGATTCACAAAAAACTAAATGCCAAACAAAAGCCTTGGTTGAGGCTTGCGACTATTGATTCTTCGCAATTAAAAAATTCGACTTGCTCCAATTCCATTTGAATCCACGAATGCAATCGATTCACCCATTCACATATGATCGTCAAAAAAAGCGGGATGCCGAACTTCATGCTTAAGTGTCAGTCCTCATTTGAAAAAAATCAAGAACGCGGACCCCAAAGCTTCAGAAAAAAAGATTAGCTTTGATCTTCAACAGCTGAAAGTGTTTGAAATTGCTTTTGCAAAAGTTGAAAATAAATTCCGTCGGTCTGCAAGAGCAATTCTTGATGAGTCCCTTTTTGCACAATCTGCCCATCATGGACGACGAAAATCACATCGGCGTTTTGGATGCTAGCTAAGCGGTGAGCAATGACCAGAGTCGTGCGCCCCCTCATCAATCTTTGCAAAGCTTCTTGTACCAGCTTTTCGCTGGCCGTATCCAAATTGCTCGTTGCCTCGTCAAGAATTAAAATCTTAGGATTTTTCAAAAGCGCTCGGGCAATGGCGATCCGCTGTTTTTGTCCGCCCGACAATTGAATTCCTTTTTCGCCAACTCGGGTTTGCATTTTCTCTGGGAAGCTCATGATAAAATCCCAAGCGTTGGCAGCGCGAGCGGCCTCTTCAAGTTCGGCAAGGCTGGACTTTGGCTTTCCGTAACGAATATTTTCTTCGATCGTGCTCGAGATTAGAACCGGTTCTTGAGAGACAATTCCGATTTGTTCGCGCAACCAGCTGGGTTTAAGTTCTGACAGTTTTGAGTGATCCAAATAAATTTCACCCGACGTCGGCTCATAGAAGCGCGGCAGGAGACTGCCAATGGTGGTTTTGCCGCCACCCGATGGTCCAACCAAAGCCACAGCTTGCCCCGGTAAAATTTCAAACTGAATTTTTTTTAAGACTTCGACCTCTGGCCGAGCGGGATAATGAAAGCTGACTTGCTCAAATCGAAGATGGCCGCTGATTTGCGCTAAAGTCATTCCTTGGTCAAGGGTGCTCGAGTCTCGCTCCAAGATTTCGAAAACTCGCTTGCTTGCTCCAATGCCGGCCATGAGATCTCCCCAAAGACTGCCTAAGCTTCCAACTTGAATGGCGACCAGCATAAGGTAGAGCATAAATTGAGTGAGATCCCCGACACTTATCTCAGCGCTCAAAACCTGTTGTCCGCCGAACCAGAGAACAAAACAAATCGCGGCGAAGCCAACGATCATTAAAACCATCATAAATTGCGAGATCGAGGCAATTCGAGCTTTCGCCATGGTCAAGGCTTGTTGCAAAGAGTTTTGGTAGCGCGAGGATTCACGATTTTCCTGCACAAAAGATTTGACGGTGCGAATGCCTGAGATGCTTTCTTCAGCGACGATACTGGCTTCGGCCAGTGCAGCTTGAAAATTTTGCGCGATCGATCGAATCTTGCGTCCAAAAAGAGCCGCAGCGATTCCAACTGGAAGAATCAGCAAAAGCATCAATGCTGAAAGTTTCCAAGAGGTATAAAACATAAAGCCTAGGCCGCCGATGACTTGGCCGATATTTCTCAGTCCTTGTGAGACATTGACGCTGACAGTGTTCTGCAAAGTCGTACAGTCCGAAGAGAGCCGGCTCATCAGATCGCCAGTTCGGTTGAAATCAAAAAAAGCCACCTCTTGTGAGAGAACCTTTTCAAACAATCGCTGGCGAAGTTTTAGAACGATTCTCTCACCACTGAAGGTAAATAAAAAATATCGAATGGCGGCCGCAAGCGCCTGCAAGACAGAGGCGGCGAACAGGGCTGCTACCACGGGCAGTAAAAGATCGTTGCGCTTCGGAGTTAAAACCGAATCGACCAACCAGCGGATGATTTGCGGGAAGGCCAGTGCCGAGAGGCTGGAAATCAAAAGAAAAAATAAACCCCAGAGCAGCGGTTTCTTTTCCGGACGAGCCACAGAAAGCAATCGAGAAAAAGTTGACTGCATCAGTGGCGCTCTGAATCTAAAGTCGGCATTTGAATTTTTGCCAGGGGTAGCTGAACTCGAAATTGGCTGCCTTGATTTTTTCCGGCACTTTCTACAAAGACTTTTCCACCGTGCAATTCTACCAAATTTCTGACGATGGAAAGTCCAAGCCCTAGTCCGCCGAATTTTCGCGTGCGGCTCGAATCCTCTTGGCGAAACCGATCAAAGACATGTGGTAAAAATTCAGGCGTGATGCCAAGACCTGTATCAGAGACTTCGAAAATAAAATACGGATGTTCTTGGTATGCTTTCAAAGAAACTCTTCCTCCCGAAGTCGTGAATTTTATCGCATTTGAGACCAGGTTCCATAAAATTTGGTGCAGTCGAGTCGGATCCGCCGCAATGATCGGCGAATCATTGGGCTCTTCAATTTGAAAATGAACGCCTTTGGCAGAAGCCACTTTCAAGCTCGTCTCAGCAATATTTCGCAAGACTCGCTTTGGATCAATCAGAACCGGCTCATAGCTCATTTTTCCTGTAATGATCGAAGAGACATCCAGAAGATCAGCAATAATCTGGGTCTGAAGTTTGGCATTGCGATCAATCGCTTGAATCGACGTCACCATTTCTGAATCGGGCAGTCGATCGATTTCCATTAACAACAATTCCGAATGACCTTGAATGATATTTAAAGGCGTTCTCAACTCATGCGAAAGTGTGGCTAAGAACTCGTCTTTCACTTGGTTGATCTTTTGAGATTCACGGTAAAGATTCGAATTTTCGATTGCTAAAGTCGCACGAGTTGCAATCGATTCGGCTAATTTCAGATCGGATTTGGTAAACTGGCGACCTGAGTCAGCACGAAAAAAACTGATCGCTCCAATCGTTCGTCCCCGGCCGAGCAGAGGCACTGCCAAGTATGAAACAAGTCCAAGAGTTCGCAGGATTTTTAAATGCTCTTGATCTCTTGCACCTTGAACCAACATTTCATCACTGATCAGGGAAATCAATTCTGATTTTCCAGTTCGGATGACATTGCCAAGACCGATGGGCTGATTAAGATCTGGAGGATACTTGATATTGAATTCTCGTGCCCAACTGACCTTGTCAGGGTCCACATGAGCCACCGCAAGTTCGTCAACATTCCCATCTTCGCTGACCATCTGAACCGTGCACCAGTCAGCAATTTTTGGAACCACGAGGTCTGCAACTTTGCTAATGGTTGTTCGGTAATCCAAAGAGGAGCTAAGTGTCAGGGCCGCTCTCGCCAGGAATTGTTGATGATCCTGAGATCTTTTAACTTCAGTAAAATCTCGAAGAAAATTGATGACCATTTCGATTTCGCCGTTTTTATCAAAAACGGGCTTGGCGGAAACTAAGGTCCATGTTTTCAATCCGGTTTTCTTATCAACCAAGAGCATCATTTCTTCACGTAATTTATCTGAGCCCGCGAAGGCACGTTGGCTTGGCAGATTTTCTTCTAAAAATGCTTTGCCATCTTCGCTGAAGATATCGACTCGATTCAGAATTTCCTGAATCGGAAAACGAAGCAGTTCTTCCAGATTTGCGAAACCAGAAAGCTGAGCACCAGCCTCGTTGGCGTAAATAAAGCGCTGATTTCGGCCCATGACAACGATTCCGTCAGTCACGCCATCGAGAATAATATTCAGCTGATCTCGTGACTGGCACAAAGTTTCAGCCGCGGCGGCAGTGATTCTTTCAGCTTGAAGGGCCTCGACTTGTTTTCGGGAATTGTAAAATTGAACAAAGTAGCCAACTTTGGATGATAAAATACTTGGCTGGAAGGGCTTAAAAAGAAAATCCACGGCTCCGACCTTATAGGCAAGATCCACATGCGCATCACTTGCATCGATGGCCGTTAGGAAAATAACTGGAGTGTCAGAAGCGGCTGGAATTTGGCGTAAGCTCTTTAAAGTTTGAAATCCATCCATCCCTGGCATTTGCACATCCAGCAGAATAACAGCAACGGACTCGGCGGATTTTTTCATGTATTCAAGGGCTTTTTGGCCCGAGTTCATGAGGACCAATTCAAAATTGGGAGAATCTAGAATCGCTTCGAGAGCAATTAAATTTTGTGGGCGATCATCGACCGCGACCACTTGAACAGGTGGCTTCATTTTCGGCTAACCTACTTGACCCCCACGAAAAATGGCAGGTTTTCCTCTCGCAAGCACGCTACAACGCATCGCTTAAATTGCTATTGAAATTCAGCGCTTGTTTGCTTTCTTTTTATAAATTCGAGCTTCGATATCTGTTTGGGCGTCTTTCAT
>JAYUCD010000330.1:0-1896 GCA_043740515.1 Bdellovibrio sp.
GATTTTCACTCCCTTTTCTCAAGGAGATGGAACTTTTTCTCGAAAGTACGGCGGCTCGGGCCTCGGCCTGGCTCTGTCCCGCCAAATTGCTCGAGCTTTGGGAGGTGACGTTTTCTTGAAACAAAGTGCTCTGGGTCAAGGAAGTGTGTTTTCAGTTACTTTGGATGGCGGTCCTAGCTCGGGAAGTCTCGCTGCTGGAACCCTGGTGCCGCGCAAGCCCCGCGCCGATCTAATTTAATTTTTTTAATTGTTTCCCAGCCATCTTGACGTAGATTATTTCTATCTATTTTTTGGTCATTATCCTGGTTCATATTATTAGAGGAGAATTCAATGTCGCAATTTACATTCAAAGGCCAACCTGCTCGCACCGTCGGTGATCTTCCCAAAGTTGGTCAAACGGTTTCATTTTCCAAACTTGTTAAAAACGATCTTTCCGAAGTTTCGATCGATGCCTATGCAGGTAAGACGAAAATCATCAGCATTTTTCCCAGTATCGACACAGGAATTTGTGCGGCCTCTGTTCGTCGCTTCAATAAGGAAGCCGCTCAGTTGAAAAACACGGTGATTCTCAACCTTTCCGCTGATCTTACATTTGCCAATTCGCGCTTTTGCGGAGCCGAAGGAATTGCCAATTGTGAAACACTCTCGACTTTTCGAAGCAGCTTCGGAAAAGAGTGGGGTCTAGATATCGCCGACACTCCTTTAGCAGGGCTTTTGGCGAGGGCTGTGATTGTCCTGTCACCTGAAAACAAAGTCATTTACTCGGAACTGGTATCTGAGCTCACACAAGAGCCAAATTACGATGCGGCACTGAAAGCCGTTCGTTAAATCGAGAAGACATTCAGTTCATGAACAGACCTTCGTCAAAGGTCTGTTCTCTTTTCCCCTTTCGAAGTTCCTCGATTTTGCCGATTTGTCTCTCAGATATGGACTTTTCTTATCCCGAGTTCTGCAAAAAATTTGATCTCTCTTCGCTTCCGCTTCAACAAGGTGAGCGCGCCTTGCATTTTGTTTACCGATTCTCCCTTGCCATCTCTGCTTCTGAACTTTGGCCCTACATTGCCGATACTTCGAGCTTCAATCGCAAGTTAGGATTGGCTGCGAGGACTGAAACTGAAATCGATGGAAAGAATCATGTTCGCACCACTTTGCTCGGCTTGGAGCAATGCTGGATTGAAGAACCTTGGACTTGGTATCATGAGCGTCACATTCAGTCGAATCGGACCTACAGCAAAGGAATAGCTGAGAGAGTTCAATCCAATTTTATTCTAGAGCCCACGTCCGAGGGTGTGGATTTCTATGTGAATTTTTCCTGGATTCCAAAAAACTTTTTAGCCTCTCTGTTTTTGCAGGCGACCAGTCCTTTGATGCAAAAGAAATTCACTGATGTTTTTGCGACCATCCAAAGCTTTGTTCTGCAAAACAGAAATCAAGCACCCAAGGCACTTCAGGTGACCAATGACTTTACGAAAAACGTCAATCTCAGCGCCCTAGAAAAAGCGGCAAGCACTTTGAAAAATAAAAATCTCAATCCGGATGCGGTCGAGGGCATGTGTCAGTTCATAAAAACCGGAGACGACTTTGATTTGTATCGAATCTCAGTTTTCACGGTGGCTCGAAATCTGAAGCTCCCTCGGAAAGATATTCTGGAAACCTGCTTGCAGAGTGTGCGCTGTGGTCTTTTGTCTTTGACCTGGGATGTGATTTGTCCTCACTGTCGTGGCGTGCGTGTTTCCGCGGAGAGCCTCGGTGAAATTCCCGAAAAAGCCAGCTGCTTGGTGTGTGATATTGATTTTCAAACGGATACTCTCGAATCGATCGAAGTTGTTTTCCACGTCAACCCGCTCATCCGCAAAGTCAAAGAGGTTCTTTTCTGTGCCGCTGAGCCCGCCAAAA
>JAYUCD010000331.1:0-2727 GCA_043740515.1 Bdellovibrio sp.
TGATTTCGGCCTAAGTCAAAAAGTCGATTACGTGGCGCTGAGTTTTGTTCGTCATGCCAAAGATATTTTGCAGCTCCGTGAATTGGTGAATGCCAAATCACCTGAAACAAAAATCTGTGCAAAAATTGAAATGCTGGAGGCTCTCGACAACCTTGAAGAGATCGTCAAGCTATCGGACGCAGTCATGGTGGCTCGGGGAGATCTAGCCGTTGAAATCGGTCAAAGCCGTTTGCCCGGGGTGCAAAAACGGATCATTCAAATCGCTAATCAATACAACAAACCAGTGATCACCGCGACCCAGATGTTGGATTCGATGATCGAAAATCCACGACCGACTCGAGCTGAGATCACAGATATCGCAAACGCCGTCTTGGATGGGTCCGACGCCTTGATGCTATCTGCTGAGACTGCGAGCGGAAAATACCCGTTCGCTTGCATTCGCACCATGGGTGAAATCATCATGGACGTCGAAGAAAATGTGGAAAAATTTTACAAGACTTCCACGGACGGCGAGTACACAAGCCCAGCCAATGCGATTGGCGCCAGTGCCAGTCTTTCTGCGATGAAACTAGGGGCAAAACTGATCGTGTGTCTGACTTCGACCGGGAGAACGGCTAATATTATTTCTGGTTTTCGTCCCAAGGCGCGGATATTGGCAGTCACCGATCAATTTGAAACTTTGAACCGCCTTGAGCTCATTTGGGGAGTGCAAACCCTGCCGATTCGCCCTTACTCAAATTTAGAGCAAGTTGTAGAGCAAGTCGAAAAAATCCTCGTGCAATACGGATTGGCACAAACTGGAGACAAAATAGTGATGACTTACGGTCAGCCTATTTACGATGGAACCAAAACTAACACTTTATATATTTTTACCTTAGGCGGGGATCAGTACGAGCGCTTGCCGAATGATTCAGTGCCATTGAGATGTCAGACTGTCTAAGCATTCCAATTGAAACATTCAGCTAAAAAAATCAGCGTCTGATTTTCTCCAGCAAATAAATAATCTCCCAAAAGGGAGTGATCTTCTCGACCTCCTCTATGTTTACCGTGCAAGAAAGCAAATCGCCTTCCATGATTTTTTCACCCATAAGTTTGTTTTGAATCAATCCAGCCGTTTCTTCCATTTTAACTGCATAGCCCAAAGCTGTCAGGGATTCATTTTGCATGAGATTGAGATCGACTCTTGAATTTCCTTTTTTATCTTTGGCAGTCAGTTTGGTGAAATGAATCACTGCTTTCAAAGTCTTGATTTCCTCTTCGCGTATTTTAATTTGATCGTCTTCTTTTTTAAATAGCCAATCGTTGTACCATTCGGCGAATGCAAAAAGGAGATCTACATTGAGAATCACAATTTTCTGTTTACCTTCACCTAGATCTTCAACTTTCATGTGACCCATGTCATGCAGAGCACTCATCATTTTTTGCATTTTATGAGTCGGCTCATGAAAAATCTGAATGGTGTAATTGCGAAGAATATTGGGATTGACCAAAAGGCCCTTGTCATCGGGGCTTGGCTTTCCGTAGCGCTGGCCGACCAAATTGAGGATCGAAATCAGACGAGTGATTGTGTGCGGAGGAAATAAATCATTTTCCGAGGCTTCACTCTTTTCAAGCAATTTGATGCGTTGGTTGGCGTTGCGAAGATGGCCATTCACAGTTCGCATAATTGCTTTGCACCACTCGGGAAATCCTTGGAACTGTGCATGCAAGGCCTTGTAAGGAAGGGCAATGACTTCTGAATCTTTGATGGCTTTCACAGAAGCGGATCGGGGTTCGTTATCAAAGAAGGCCATCTCGCCAACCATGGCTCCAGGGCCGATTTCAGCCAGTACGATTTCCGCATTCTGTTTAGTTTTGACGACAGCAAATTTGCCAGATTTCACCACGTACATGGCATCTGGCATATCGCCTTCACGAAAAAGGTAGAAATCCTTTTCGATTTTCTTCGGACCGCTGTTCGTCACCATGCATTCTATAGTATCGACAAGACATAACGGAGTCCAACGACCCGCGCTTTCAAGCCAAGTCCTCGACTTTTGCCATCCGCCACATTTAGACCTATCCGAGCCGCGCAAAATAGATTAAAGCTTTGCCTGTTCTTGGAGGCCTGACTAGCCTTTGGGCCAATGGAGTAAGCAAGAAAACGAATGAGTTATCTCATCAACCACAAGGAGCTTTTATGATGAAATGGATCCGTTTACCTCTGGTAGGATTGATCGCAAGTTTTGCAGTGAGCGCATTTGCCTGTCCGGTATTCGAAGGAAAGTATCACTGCAAGACCGCAACTCAAGACAAGGTCGTCAGCCTGACGACGACCAAGGTTGCTGGGGGAACGCAGTACACACTGGATGGTTCATCCATTTTAGCAGATGGCACTTATCGCAAAGTTCAATACCAAGGCGGGGAATATGAAATGGCTGGAATCTGCAAAGACCAAAGCTTGTCATTGAAAGTGAAATTGGGAGGCGGAGCCGCCGGTGAAAATCCATCTTGCAATAATGAATCTTGGGAAAGTCTTTATATCCTAACTTGGACTCCGCATGGAAACGATATCAATGAGCACACAACCGGTGCTGTTTTGTGCAAGAGCGGCCAAGAAGTTCCGAATGATATTTCTGATAACTTTGTCTGTGTAAGCAGTAACTAAAAAGACATCGCTTTGCAGTCGGGGGCAATGGTCATATGGCCCTCGGTTGCAGCCAAGACTTTTTCAGCACTCAGATCGGG
>JAYUCD010000332.1:0-6992 GCA_043740515.1 Bdellovibrio sp.
GTTTTCACCGTTCGAGTTCCAACGCTCTGATCTTTCTGTTTGAGACTGGCTTTCACAAAGTGAGTAAAAAGCGGATGTGGCGCCAAAGGTTTCGATTTGAATTCAGGATGGAACTGAACTCCGACAAACCAAGGATGGTCCACAAGCTCAACAATTTCAACCAGGTCTCTCTCTGGACAAATGCCCACTGCATTCATCCCACGTTTTTCAAAGAGCTGCTTGTATTTATTGTTGAACTCAAATCGATGCCGGTGGCGCTCAGAGATATGAGCTGTTTTGTAAACTTGGAATGCTTTCGAATGAGAGCTCAAAGTGCAATTGTAAGCGCCCAATCGCATGGTTCCACCTTTATTTTGCACAGCTCGCTGCTCAGTCATGATGTCGATGACAAAATTTCCATTTCGTTTGCGTTCATCATGCCATTCGCGGCTGGTCGCATCTTTGATTCCGCAAACATTGCGCGCAAATTCAATCGCAGCCAGTTGCATTCCGTAACAGATCCCAAAAAATGGGATCGATTTTTCGCGAGCAAATTTAATCGCAGCCATTTTGCCATCAACGCCGCGAGAACCAAATCCTCCGGGAACCAGAATGCCGTGAACGGAAGCCAGAGCTTGAGTCACGTTTTTTTCTGATATTTTTTCGGAATCGACATAAACGATTTCGACTTCGCTTGAGTTGGCGATTCCTCCATGCACGATCGACTCGTTCAAAGATTTGTAAGATTCTTTGAGATCAACATATTTTCCGACAATCGCGATGCGCACAGATTTTGATGGATTTTTCAAAGTGCGAACGATGTGTTCCCAGCCTTTCAAATTGGCACCAGCGTTTTCAATTTTCAATCGGTCACAGACATGTTGATCCAGTTTTTCTTTGGATAAATTCAAAGGCACTTCATAAATCGTTGAAGCATCCGGCGCACTGACAACAAATTCAGGCTTCACCGAGCAAAACAAGGCGATTTTGCTTTTGATACTTTGATCCATTGGCTTTTCGGTTCGGCAAACCAAAAAATCAGCTTGTAAACCAATCTCTCGAAGCTCCTTCACCGAGTGCTGAGTCGGCTTGCTCTTCAATTCTCCAGCTGCAGCAATATAGGGCACATAAGTGACATGAATCAAAATCGAATTTTCGAATCCAACATCGACTCGCATTTGTCGAATGGCTTCAAGAAATGGCAAACTTTCAATGTCACCAACCGTCCCACCAATTTCGACAATCGCTACTTCGGCTCCTTGAGCTGCTTCGTAAACTCGGGCTTTGATTTCATCTGTGATATGCGGAATCACTTGCACAGTTCCACCAAGATAATCGCCGCGACGTTCACGGGTGATCACTGTATCGTAAATTTGACCCGTGGAAACACTGTTGGAGCGGTTCAATTTCAAGGTCGTAAAGCGCTCATAGTGTCCCAAATCCAAATCGGTTTCAGCACCGTCTTCGGTGACATATACCTCACCGTGCTGAAGTGGCGACATGGTGCCTGGGTCAACATTGATATAAGGATCAAATTTCATCAAAGTGATCTTTACTCCGCGAGCTTCAAGCAAAGCTCCAAGGCTTGCCGCCGTGAGGCCCTTGCCAACGGAAGACACCACGCCACCCGTGACGAAAATAAATTTTTGTTTGAATCCTTTTTTCGTCGATTTCGTCGTGGTTAATTTTTGCGGTTTTGAGTTGTCAGGTTTTGTTTTATTTTTTTTCATCTGATTGAGCTCTTGCCTAAATTTTTTAAAAGGTTTTCCACTTTTTGAATGTCTTCAGGGACATCCACTCCGAAACTTGCTTCTTTGACTTTTACCACTTGAATTTTGGCACCCAAAGACAAAGCTCGCAATTGTTCTAAGCTTTCTGCTTTTTCTATTTCCGCTTGAGGAGCGCTGCAGAACTGCTTTAAGAAGCTTTTACGATAGCCGTACATCCCGATGTGCTTGAGGCATCCCGAAAATTCCGAATGCTTTGCATTATCTCTCGAGTAAGGGATCGGAAAGCGGCTAAAGTAGAGTGCCCGTCCCAATTGATCCGTTACCACCTTCACCGCATTCAAAGAATGCAATTCCTCGGCAGAAATTGGATGTGCCAAAGTCGCCATTTCCAAATCTGAATTTTCCAACAGCACCTTGACCAGGGAATCGATTGTCACACTTTGAACTAATGGCTCATCGCCTTGAATATTAATGATCACATCACAATCCATTTTTTCAACGGCAGCCCAGACGCGATCCGTTCCAGACGGCAAATTCGAGTCGGTCATTACCACTTGCGCGCCTTCACGTTTTGCCAATTCAGCAATTCGCAGATCGTCGGTCGCCACATAAATTTCTTGTAGTGAGCGAGATTTTTGCACGCCCTCAATCACCCAAGCCAACATCTCTCGGCCGTGAATCAACGCCAAAGGCTTTCCGGGAAATCGAGTCGAGGCATAGCGAGCCGGAATCACTCCAATAATTTTTTGGCCGCCAGACTTCACGAGGAAGTCCTTCCCGCAGGAATGATCCAGTCACGATAAATAAATTCTTCAACCTGCTTGATGCCTTCTTCGGTTTGCGCCGAAGTCATAAAAACATTTTCAAGTTCTGAATCTTTTTTGATTTTTTTTAAAAACCCGGCTCGCTCTTTGGGCGTGCATTTGTCGGCTTTCGTCAAAACCACACACATCGGCAGAGTGATTTTATTGCAGAATTTTTTCAAGACCTCTTCGTCTTTGCTCCAGTCGCGCCGAGAATCCATGATCAGAACCAAGCCGCGAAGATTTTCTCGCACTGAAAGATAAGTCTCAATCATTCTTGTCCAATCGACGATCTCATCTCCAGATCGTGCCGCAAATCCGTAACCAGGCATATCTACAAAGCGATAGTGCAGACCAAAATCAAAAAAATTCAGCAACCTGGTTTTTCCAGGAGTCTGACTGACGTGAGCCACTTTTGATTTTGCGATGATATTTAAAAAAGAAGATTTACCAGCGTTGGATCTTCCGGCGATGGCCACTTCCGGCCGATCGGCGACAGGAAAATCCACGGGATGAACGGCGCTTTTGAGATATTTCATGAGTGACATAGTTTCTTTTACCTAAATCATTCCGCTTCGTCCACAACCCTGGACAGGGCTCTCACTATTTGGACAAAAAAATCAGTTTCTGCCTTCCAAACTCCCTCAAAGTCTCTATATTTCGGCTCCGGCTGTCCGTCCGAGGGCACAAGGCTTGTAATTGAGCACTCGCACACGACGAGCGGACGCAATCAGGCAGCCGCCGAACTCGAACCTTGAAATTGGAGACCGCAATGAGCGCATATCTTTTCACCAGCCAGAACACCCGCCTCGATTTGCCCGAATATTTGCTCATCGGAAACGATGACAGCTGCCACTGGAATATTCCCACCGCCAGTCCTCGTCACGCAAAAATTGAATACAGGGGTGAGCAATTTATTTTGAAAGATTTGCGCTCCGAAAAAGGAACCTTTCTGAATGATCAGCGCATTCAAGAAGCTTATCTTCAGGAAGGTGATTGGATTCGCATTGATCAAGAGGAAAGAATGTTTTCGCTCAAAGCCGAGAAAGAGAAATCCGTTTTTTCTCTGAAAAGTCGAAATTCTGATTGGAATCAAAAGCTACAGCGACTGGGCTTTGCAGCAAAAACTGATTTCTCGATCCTGATTCTTGGCCCTTCAGGTTCAGGAAAAGAAGTGGTCACACAGGCCATCCACGCTGCATCGGCGCGCTCCAAAGGACCTATCGTCAGCGTGAACTGCAGTGCTCTTTCGGAAAATTTAATCGAAAGCGAACTATTTGGTCATATCAAAGGAAGTTTTACAGGAGCCGTGGGCGATCGCAAAGGAGCTTTCGAATCAGCACGCGGTGGAACTTTATTTCTCGATGAAATTGGCGATATTTCTTTGGCTCTTCAAGCGAAACTGCTGCGAGCGCTGGAAAATGATGAGATTCGTCCTGTGGGAAGTGATACGACCATTCACACCGACGTTCGAATCATTGCTGCCACTCATCAAAACCTCATTGAAAAAATACAGAATCGCGAGTTTCGCTCCGATTTATATTATCGATTGAATGTGGTGAGCATCGAGACGCCGACATTGTTTGAGCGGCCTGAGGATTTTGAAGAGCTGCTTTATTGCTTTGCCAAGCAGATGAAGGTTCGATTCTCATTCAGTGGAATTGAGCGACTAAAAAAACACAGCTGGCCCGGCAACATTCGAGAACTGAGAAACACAGTGGCTCGGGCCGCAGCACTTTATCCGCGTGAAACCATTTATGCGGAGCAAGTGGAAACCATTTTAGATAAGCTTTCATTGGGACCGAAATTGCAGCCGATTGCCAATTCATTGAACTCGCCTTTGCCGGCGATCAAAGAAATGGAGAGGCAAATGATCTTGAAGCGTTTGGCGAATAATCAGGGGAATCAGCGGCAAACAGCTCTCGATTTGGGTTTGCCAAAATCAACTTTGCACGATCGCTTGCGAGCCTACAATATTGATCCGCGCTCCTATTCGAAACAGTCGCCGTCGAATCCACTTCAGACGTCCTAGCTCTGATTTGCAATAAAAATTTCTAAGGTTTGACGAGTACCGTTTTGATCCAAAATCGTTTTGCTTTTCCAGCGCTGAGGAGGAGATTGATCTCCTTCTTCAGCTTTTCAGTGACTTGGATTTTGCCGTCTTGCGAATCTAACTGATCGAAAGTGAAGTCCTCCACCACTCGCTGCATTCGATCCCGCATCTCGGTTTCGCGTTCTTTGATTTCCAGAATTGCTTCGGGAGTCATTCCCTCGACATAAAATTCAATGGCAGCCATCGGGTTGGCACCAGAGTGTTGAGATTTTTTTAAATTCACCACCATTTTTGGAATCAAAAGAAAATTTGTCGCCACTCGGAGGTTTTGATAAAAAGGTTCGACCTCTGTTTCCGGATTGTAATCCGAAATATCGGTTGCGACGTTTTCGAGCGAAGTCAGAAAAAGACCACTATTCTTTGAAACCACGCCAGCTGTGAAACTGCGGAAAATAAATAAAACAGTGCCGATCAGTAGAAGGAAAATGGCAAAAAAGGCAAGTTTCATTTTCCATTTGAGATAACGAAAATTTCTTTCAGATTCGTTGATGGAATCGAAAAATTGATCGGATGTGTTTTTGATCTTTCCTATGACTTTGTTTTTGCCATCGGTGGCTAAAAAATAATAAAAGTTCTGGGCCCGTATCCATTCGGCTCGTAAAAATGAAAAAATCCAAAAACGAATTTTTTTAATTAAAAGCGACAGAAAGGCGACAAAGGGAAAAAAACGAAAGAGGATTCGCGACAGTTTTCCTGACCTCGCCCAAGCCTCTTTCTCTTCATTCAAAGCTTGGTCTGCGTCGCTAATAATAATTTGTGAAAGAGACAGCTCCTTATCTTTGGAAAGTTCGCCTAATGCTTCAAGAAATTCAGGATCAGCGTCAGAAATCGCTGCATCCAAGTCCTCATCAGAGATTTCCGCCTCATTGGGAGAGAAGGAATTGGTGGGCTGGTTTGAATTCGAAAGAGATGAATCTTTTCTTTGGTCCGTCATTTCGCTTAAAAACCACAAGCCTTTCGTCGAGATTCATGTCACTTCACTGCTTTCATTCTAAAAATGGAATCCCCACACATCAAGTCTATTTTAGAATAGAGAGGTACAGTTCTTTCCGGAGGTCCCATGCAAATTCAATCTCGCTTTCTTTCACCCGTCTCATTTTTAGTGCCGATATCAGCGGCTTTGCTGATTTTGGGCTGTTCTCATCTTCATCGCAGCACCTCCAGCGGTTATGGCAACCCCAATGAGACAAAGTTAACTAGAACTTCCTCGCGAAATTCCAGCAACGGACAAAATGACATGGACGAAAATAGTCTGAACGAGAAAACTCGGCTCAAGCAACTGGAGAATGCCTTGTCCAGCCGGAAGGAAGTTGAGCAGTATTCCAAAGCTCTGCCTTGGTTTGACAATGACCAGGAGAGAATCCAGTTTCTGCAACTGCCAGGCTTCGAATCGCGGCAAAAATGGCTGGTGCAACAGGGATTTAGCAGCCGTTC
The DNA here is from genome assembly GCA_043740515.1 of Bdellovibrio sp. Lineage (GTDB taxonomy): Bacteria > Bdellovibrionota > Bdellovibrionia > Bdellovibrionales > Bdellovibrionaceae > 21-14-0-10-47-8. Next base: position 6,060 of record JAYUCD010000332.1, read on the forward strand.
TTCTCGTGCTCAAAGCAAAATGAAAGATTTAGTAGAGGCTCAAGATATTGCTGTTGGAATGCCTCAGTCTCTGGTTCGACAAGCTTGGGGTGAGCCAAGTACGGTAGAAGTCTCTGGCAATCCACAATTCAAAAACGAACGCTGGCATTACAATCGTTATGTTTCAACCCAGGACGGCTACAAGCCAGAAAAAAAACTGGTTTATTTTGAGGGCGGCAAAGTCGTTGGCTGGGAAGTCGAATAGCACTGCAGTGATGGCTATTTAGCCGCATCCCAGTTCGCGCCAATTTTTGAATTGGCTTTCAATGGAACTTTGAGCTCAATCACCGATTCCATAATTTTAACAATCTGCCTCTGATTTTTTTCAAGAGCCGATATCTGATCTTCAAAAATCAACTCGTCATGCACTTGCAAAATCATCGGAGTATGTACCTGAGAAGTCACATCGATCATTGCCTTTTTCACAATGTCCGCCGCCGTTCCTTGAATCGGCGCATTGATCGCCGCTCGCTCACCAAATTTTTGCATGGCCGAGTTGCTCGAGCGAAGTTCATCCATATATCGACGGCGTCCCGACAGTGTCTCGACATAACCATTTGCTTTCGCCGTAGCGATCGTGTCTTGGATGTAATTTTGCACTCGAGCGAAGCGAGTAAAATATCTTTTGATGATATCTGAGGCTTCATTCCGAGGAATTTTTAAAACTTCGGCCAAGCCAAAAGCACCTTGCCCATAGGCAATTCCGAAATTCACAGCCTTGGCGGCCCGCCTTTGCTCAGAGGTCACAGCTTTGAGGTCCACCGAGAAAACTTCTGCAGCTGTCGCGGTATGTATATCGAGATCCTCGGCGAAAGCTCGAATCAAATTTGGATCCTCAGAAAAATGGGCTAAAATTCGAAGTTCGATCTGACTGTAATCGACTGACAAGAGCGC
>JAYUCD010000333.1:0-8027 GCA_043740515.1 Bdellovibrio sp.
CCTCGAGCAATCACGCAGTAGTGTTTGGCATTCAGATGAACAGCCACATGCTCAGTTTCAAGAACATACTGAAGGCAATCGGCGATCTGTTTGGTCAAACGCTCTTGGACCTGAGGTCGGCGCGAAAAGAAGCGGACGATCCGATTGATCTTCGACAGACCAATAACTTTGCTATTGGGAATGTAGGCGACCGTCGCGTAGCCATCAATGGTCTGAAAATGGTGTTCACAAACGCTTAAGACTTGGATATTTTGAATAGACACCATCTGATCATACTGCATTTCATTTTCGATCACGGTCATTTTTGGAAAGTGTTTTGAGCTCAAGCCACTGAAAACTTCGTTCACATACATTTTTGCGATTCGTTTGGGAGTATCCTTGAGCGAATCGTTTTTCAAATCCAATCCCAATGTCTGCATGATCCCCTTGAAATGCTCAGAAATAATCTGGATTTTTTCTTCATCCGAATGCTCTGTCTCAATTGTCGGAGTCGGTCTAACGTGGGATAAAATATCTTCCACTGTGAAAGTGACTAAATGCTCTGACGGCTTGTCTTCTTTTTTCATGCTGCCTTCTTTTCTAAATCAAATCAGGATGGGGAATGAATACTTGAAAACTTCGGGTTTGTCGACTTGGTTCCCGTTCTAGCCTTTAAGAAAAGCCGAGACCGCGTCGATTGCACATTGCACAGCTCCGTTCATGCTGCCGATGCCATTGCTGTCGTAAGCATCACCGGCCAATAGCCAGCCATTGCCATTTTTCAGCTGATTCAAGCCGCTAGCATTCAAGTCAAACAGTTGAAACTGTCCTGGTTTAAAATAAACTCGGCTGCCTTTAGACCACGTATGGCGTTTCCAATTTTGAACTTGGCTTTGACCTTCAAAGGCAGCCGCAGCTTCTGCGTCCATTTTGGAAAGGTCTTTCAGCATCTGATCGATCGAATGCAATCCGCAATTTTCTCCGAGACTTCCACCCAGTTGAGATTGCAGGATTCCTTTTGAGGCGTCGATTTGCAGAGAGGGCTCGCTGGCTTCGGAAAATTGAGTCGAGGCGAGGGCTGTGTACCAGGTGCCTCCACTTGCTAAAACTGAATCATCTTTCCAAAAGCGATCGTTAAACGAAGCCAGCAATTTTCCGTGAGTTCCTAAACTGAAATCTTTCAAATGGCGAAGAGCTTCGGGAGTGCTCACCATCTGCTCCCAGCCGCTGACCTCTCTCAGCAAAGGCGGCGGTAAAGTGCAAAGAATTCGGCGCGCTTTGAATTCCATTTTCCCTTTGGGCGACCTGAATGTCAGAGCCCAACCCGTTTCAGTGCTTTTTATTTCTGACAATTGATGACCAAAGCGAATGAATTTTTCTGGGATGATTCCTCCGACTCGATCAAACAGTGCTTGCACCAAAACCGAGTTGCCTCCAGAAATTTTCAAGTATTTGCGATTTCTTAAACGAGTCGGATCCCTCATCCAGTGAATCAATTGGAGCGATGAAATCTGCTTGGGTTCGACTCCCCATTCACTTCGAGTCAATTGCTCCAGAAAGGGCCGCATCCATTCTTTCATCTGCGGCTGCAGGCGATCAAGCAATTCAGCCACTGACATCTGATCCAACAAAACAGCCTTAGGAAATTGATCCTTGTTTTGCAGATTCAAAGTCTGAATAGAACTTCCGTAGGCTTCTTGCTGCACACTTTGAAAAATTTTGAGCAGCAGCTGGAGTTCCTTTTTTTTCTCAGTGACAAAAAAATGATTTTTATCGAACCACTCAAAACTGCCTTTGCTGCCAAACTCTTGCAGCTTAACTTTGAGTTCTTTCGCCAGATTTTGAATGGCCATTTGATCGGCTTCAATCTGCTCACCACCCAGCTCGGCGTGTTGAGCGGCACCATTGAAATTCTGCAGGGTCATGATTCGCCCGCCAATTCTCTGAGAACCTTCAAAGATTTGAAATGGAACTTTGTTTTTTTTCAGATAATAGGCAGCGGAAAGTCCGGCCAAGCCTGCTCCGACAATCAAAACTTTATCTGTCTCTTCTCGAGTTTCGCCCATCAGCCATTGATCCAAGGAAGCACAAGCTGTCACGCCCGCACCTGCAGTCATGTAGGCCGAACCGGCTAAGGCGGATTTAATAAAATCTCTGCGTGCTCTTTGCATCTGCAACAGTGTAAGAAGAGTTGAGATGAATGTCCATGTGGAGAGTTTATGAAGCTGTCTGGCGAAAATCTTCAGTTCCTCGCTGATCACTCCTGGCTTCAAATCGATAATGCTTTCCCTGAATCAGCGCTTCTCGATCTCAAATCCCAAGCTCTCGGCGGTTTTGAGACTGGTCAGTTCGAGCCTGCCAAGGTGGGTCGAAGTCAGGAACAGTCTCGATTGGAAAGCATTCGATCCGATTCAATCTGGTGGATTGATTTTCACTCGCCAAGCTTTAAGACTTTGAAAAAACATTTGGAAGACTTGCGAATGGATCTCAACGAGAAGCTTTTCTTGAATCTGCAAACTTTTGAAGCTCACTTTACCTGCTACCAGCCCGGTCAAAAATATGATGAGCATGTGGATCAAGCCCGTCTGCAGAGCCCATTGCACGGCGAAAGAGTGATCTCTTTTGTGCTCTATTTGAATGAAAACTGGGGAAGAGCGGATGGCGGCGAGCTCTGCCTTCATTTGACTCACGAAATTCCGGAAATTTTGCCAGTTTGGAATCGACTGATGTTGTTTCAGTCGAAAGAAATTCGACACTCTGTCAAAGCGGGCAAAAATCCCAGATGGACCTTGACCGGCTGGTTTCGCAGGACTTGAATAAAAATCCATGCGTTGGTTTCCAATAAAGCTTTCGAGCTCTCAATCTCTCCTTTCTGAAGTGATTTTTCGTCGTCCATTTTGGAGAGTTTTGATCCTCGTGAGCTCGCTTCTTGCGACTGTATTCGGCCTCTTGGGACCCTTTTATCAAAAAGAGTTTGTCGATGGATTGATGCAATCCAAAAATTCGTTTTTTTATCTTTTGATTTCTTTTGCCAGTCTGTTTTTCTCACTTGGTTTCAACGTTCTTACGAATTTTCTCGGAAACCGCGAGTCGCTGATCATGCAAAGAATTCTTGCTCAGAAATTGTATGTGCACACCTTGAGCCTGCGAACGGACAGTTTGCTTGGACGCCCGGTGGGCGAGATAGTCTCCCTCTATGCGACGGATATTCCTGGCGCCACTGTTTTCCTCGAGCAAAGCCTTCCGGTCGGAGCCAGTATTCTTTTTCCGCTGATTCTCGCACCCTATGCGCTGACTCACTATTTTGGAATTCCACTCTTGCCACTTCTCAGTGTGATGACCGTGGTTATTTCCTTAAGTTTTTTTATGGCCTACCGGCAGAGTCGATATTTTTTCAACTTTAAGAAGCTCGCCGCCGACCGCATCGGACTGGTCAGTGAATGGATTCAAAACATTCGAACCTTGAGAATTTTGGGTTGGGTCGAAGCCTTTGAGGCGAAGATTTTCAAAGTGCGAAAAGTCGAAACAGAAAATCGAATCCTAATGGTCACCAACGGACAAGCGATGAACAGCATCAGCTCATCGGTGACTTTCATTCTCAATCTCACCGCGCTGATCTCTCTGGTTTATTTTTCCGATCAGACAGTCACCACCGGAACTCTTTTTGCGCTTCTGTGGATCGTCGGAGTTTTTCTGACCCGGCCCTTTCGCCAGATGCCTTGGTTTTTTACTTTTGTCTTCGATTCTTGGACTTCGCTGACTCGAATTGATGCTTTTTTCAATTTGAAAAACTCGGATCTGCACAACCGGCCCGAGCAATTTCATAAACTTCAGACGCTGGCTCAAACTCCCCTGGCTCTTCGCATCGAAAATCTCAATCTTCAGATCGGAGCTCACCAACTTTTGCAAAATATTTCGCTGCAGATTCGGGAAGGCGAGTTTGTCACACTTGTCGGAGAGGTCGGCAGTGGAAAAAGTCTACTCCTGCTTTCTCTGATTGGTGAAACCGGAGCTTCCTTCGGACGCTATGAAATTGGCGGAAACGACACTTTGGTTTTGCCACTCGATCAGTTGCGACAGTTTTTTACTTTCGTCCCGCAGGAAGGCTTTATCATGAGCTCTTCCTTGAGAGAAAATGTCGCCTTCGAGTACGGCCTTTCTTCGCTGGAACAGGATTCGCAAATTCTGGCCTCATTGGCTCGTGCCCAATTTGAAGTGGCTGGCGAGCGAATGGAAAATGGACTGGAAACAGAAATTGGCGAGCGCGGAGTGAATCTTTCAGGCGGCCAAAAGCAAAGAGTCAGCTTGGCTCGCGTTGACTTTTTCAAATCGCCAATTGTCCTGCTCGATGATTGCTTGAGCGCGGTCGATGTCGATACAGAAAATAAATTGATCGATGATCTGATCAAGGGAGCCTGGAAAAATCAGACTCGGCTCTTGGTCACGCATCGTCTGACAGTTCTCGAAAAATCGGACCGAGTGATCTTTCTGCAAGAGGGCCAGATCATCGCCCAAGGGCCCTTCTTGGAATTGCTCGCTCACAATTCTCAGTTCAGATCCTTTGCCTCAACCGTGGCTTTTGACGACTCTCGCCGAGCCACGGAAAATCAAATGTCACAACTGAAAGACTCGGTCAGTTTGGCAGAAGAAAAGCTAGCAAGCACGGATTTGGAAATTCAAGAGGGCGAGTCGTGAAAAAGGAGAATTCTTTTTTACAACAGGAATCGAAATTTACCGGTCGTTACAGCTCGACGGTCTTTGATACTTTGTGGATTGCTTATAAGCCCTATTTCTTTTCGGTCAGTGTTTGCGCCCTGCTCGGCTTGCTCGGGCGACTGTGCTTGCTCGCCAATGCCAATCTCATCGGCTACTGGGTCGATTCTTATTGTGATTTTTCGAATATCGAAAATCATTGTCGGCCTTTGCCAGTATTCTTTCAGCACTTTACAGTGGGAAATTATATTTTATTGCTCAGCGGGCTTTCGCTGCTGGGATTTTGTTTGGTTCTGATTTTCCGTGTTCTTTTTTCTCGTCTTTCTGCTCAGGCCGTCAGTCAAATTTATGATGAAACCACTTTTCGAACCTCCAGACAGCCGATGAGTTTTTTTGATTCGACTCCGGCCGGAAGAATCATCACTCGCTTTTCAAGTGATTATGGAAATGTGTTTCGGCTTTTCGGTGGACCTCTGGCCGAACTGTTGGCAATCATTTTTGATCTGATCAGCATGCTTCTGCTGATCGCCGTGGCAAGCCCTCTTTATATTCCACTGGTTCTCGCCATTGGAGTGATCGACTATGGAATTTTTCGCCTGAATATGAATCGGCTTCGGCAAGCCAGGCGAAATCTGTCAGCCAGTCGCTCGCCGTCGATTGCTCATTTTGCAGAAACCACTCAAGGTGCGAGCACCATCCGTTCTTTTATCAAGCAGCGCTCTTTTGCCAAACGCTTTTCCCAATTGGACCAAGATTATCTCAAGCACAAATTAGACACGGTGAAATCTCTGCTGCTCTTTTCATTTCAAATCAATTGCATGACGGCCTTGTTTCTTCTCTCTACCGGATTTTTAGCTTGGTGGCTTTTGGGTCAGGGTCTGCTCAGCATCGGCTCGATTGGTGTCGCCTTCAGCTTCATCGCCCTTTCCGGAAACACGGTGCAAATGTTTTTCGAGTGGATCTCACAGTTCGAAGAAGCCATGGTGGGAGTCGAAAGACTTGACCATTACATTCGACAACCAATAGAATCCGGAGCAAAAATTCCCTCAAGCTCGCAGTTTTCGACGGGCCACCCTCAATTGAACAGCCTCGAAGAAAAGAGCCTCAGATCAGGACGACTCACTTCGGCCAAAGCTTGCGGCGTGGAATTTGAAAATGTTTTGTTTCGTTACCGCGAATCACTTCCGCCTGTGCTAAAAAATCTCAGTTTCAAAATTCAAGCCGGGGAACGCTTCGGTATCATTGGTCGAACTGGAAGCGGCAAATCCAGTTTGATTCAGGCACTCTTCTATCTTTATCCGATTGAGCAGGGCGCGATTCGAATCGATGGGAAACGACCGAACCCTTTGAATGGCTCCAGTGCACCGGACTGGGTCGACCTTCAGCTCTACCGAAAATCCATTGCCTTCATTTCTCAAGATCCCACACTTTTCAAAGGAACTCTGAGAGATAATTTAGATGTGAGCGGTTTGATGAGCGAAGATCAATTGATTGAAGTTCTCAAGCAAGTTGGCCTTGAGCTTTGGGCAAATTCGGAGAGTCTCAACAAAAGCATTGAAGAAAGAGGGCGCAATCTTTCTCAAGGAGAACGACAGCTCGTGTGCATGGCCCGCTGTCTCTTGCAGGAGACGCCAGTGATTGTGATGGACGAAGCCACCAGTTCTGTAGATCCGCAGTCAGAGGAAATTTTAGTGCGAGCCACAGAAGAGTTGTTCAAAGAGCGGACACAAATCATCATCGCGCATCGCTTGTCGACCTTGCAGAACTGCGACCGGATTCTGTGGTTGCAAAATGGGAGCATCAAAATGATCGGCAGCCCCCAAGAGGTGCTGCCGATTTTTCAACAATCAAATTTAAATATGTAGAAGTGTGGCCACTAGTAATTGGCGACTCGAACCAATCGCTGTGTCCAACCGCGAATGCTAGAGAGAACTGTGTCCTTGGCCTCGTCAAATTGAACTCCGTAGGCCTTGTTCTGCTCACTCCACACGATGTGACCATTGACTTGGACAGACTCTTTGCCGTCGGGGCTTTGAATTTGAATCGAAACAATTCCACCCTTTTCAAGCATGGTGTTCGCCTCGAAAGACAATCCACCTTCTGAAATGGTTCGCATGTGGCCAATCAGTTCACGACCTTCCACATTCAGGCGAATCGCAGAGCTCATCAAAAAGCGGTCGTATCGGCGGCGAGAGACCTGTAATTTTCGTGAGCGCACCAACTGCCATGCTATCAAGGGCAAAAGTGTGAAGGCTAAAATGATTGCCAAAGTTTGACCTGGAGTGTTCGGTCCATCGGAAGCTCCGCCAGCAAGCAAAGCTGAGCTCACGGTTCCGCAACCTTTTGCACTTGCTCCACTATCAGTGGAGGCAACAGCACGACTGACATCTTTATAAGCCGGTTGATAGGCGGCTGTTGCGAATTCGCTTTTCCCAGCCATCACTGCATTGTAAATATCAGCTCGACCTTGCGAGGAAACTTTTCCCGCTAAAGCTCCGACCATTGTGCTTGAGCTCAGCAAAACATTTTTCACTTGGTAGCCTGTGAGCGCTGGAGCCTCTCGCATAATCAAGGCGGCCAATCCAGATGCAAACGGAGTGGCCATCGAAGTTCCCGACATAAATCGAAATTGATTTCCTGGAACAGAGCTTAGCACAGTCACACCTGGCGCTGCCAAGTGCACACTGTTCGCTCCAAAATTTGAGAAGCTCGCTAGATTGTCGGAGTCATTTGTTGCCGCAATCGATATCTGTCCTGGCACTGGATAGTTTGCAGGATACATGGAGGTATTATCGTTATTCGAAGCATTGTTTCCAGCTGCAGAAACGATAATCACATGATGATTGTAAGCGTAGATCAAAGCATCGTGAAGGGATTGGCTGTAAGCACCGCCACCCCAAGAATTGCTGATGACTGAAGCTCCGTTATTCACTGCATAGTAGATTGCCGACACGGCATCGCCAGTTGACCCAGAACCATCGGCTCCTAAAAATTTCAAAGCCATGATTCGGATTCGCGCCGGTTCTAAATTTGTGGCAAAAATATCCTGGCCGACTCCCAAAGCTATTCCCGCACAATGAGTCCCATGCCCGTCGTTGTCCATCGGGCTCGCAATGTGATCATGGAAATTGTATCCATAAACATCGTCGATGTAACCGTTGCCATCATCGTCCACTCCGTTAGCAGGGATTTCTCTCGAGTTCACCCACATGGCGCCCGACTGCTGAAAGATCTTATGACTGAAATCAACTCCGGTGTCGACGATGGCCACAATCGGTCGTTCTGGATTCTGAGCCAGAGTCTTTTCTTGCGCCCAAGCTTGCAGAGCGTGGACA
>JAYUCD010000334.1:0-8192 GCA_043740515.1 Bdellovibrio sp.
CGTTTTGGATCATAAACATCGATTTCGCGGTGGCCCACATTGTAATCGCCAACGACAATCACAGGTCTTCCCAAATCTAATTTTGCTTTCAAATGCAGATTGAGATCCTGCAAAAATTTTTGTTTGAAATCATGGCGAATCTCGCCGGAGCCACCATTCGGGAAATAAATATTGTAGAGATCAAAGTGCCCATGGTCGGTGATGACAAAGCGGCCTTCGGAATCGTATTCGTGAACTTCGATGCCTTTGGAAATTTTCTTTGGTTCCGGATGCACAAAAGTTGCGACTCCGGAATAGCCTTTGCGGACGGCTGATGACCAGTAGCCATTTTCAAAACCGAGAGTGCGCAGATTCTCTTCGACTTGCTCGAGATTGGCTTTCACTTCTTGCAGACAAAGGATATCGGGTTTTTCAGATTCAATAAATTCGAGCAGTCCTTTTTTCGAACTGGCGCGGATTCCATTCACGTTCCAAGAGACAATTTTCACTTGCTTTGACATTTCCATGTCTTGGCTTATTTCCGATTCTATGGCAACACCATCAAGAGAGCTTTTGATGAATTCCACATAACGCAAAGAGGCAACGTGCCCCTACAAAAAAAGTTAATTGAGCATCTTCTGAAGACTCATCCAAAGGTCCTCGGTCCACTGGGGCTGGAGCGTCTGCAAGAGCTAGTTTCGCCGCAACTTTTGTCGCCTTTTCAAATCGATTTGCCAAAGCATCTGCTGACGGAGGCTCAAGAATTCGTGGCTGCGAGCTACAAGCTGCGAGAAAATCCGCAGTACCAAAATTTTTTGCAGCCCGACCTCGAAGCGCGAGGAATTTCCGATCCTGGTAACAAATCCATTTTGATGAGTTACGATTTCCACGTGGATTGCGAAAATCACCTCAAGCTGATCGAGATCAATACCAATGCTTCTTTTCTAGCGATGGCCTGCGAGATGTATCAGATGCGAGAAATTCCGAATCCCGTTGCGAGATTCCAATTTTCAGATTTGAAATCTTGCATCGAAACCGAGATGAAGCTGCAGAAAAAGCAGATCCGCGAAAATTTCAAAGTCGCAATCATCGATGAAGATCCCGAAAAGCAGCGGCTCTATATCGAGTTTCTCGTTTACCAATCGCATTTTCAAAATTGGGACTGGGAAACAGAGATTGCCGATTACCGCAAAGTTTTCAAAGCTGACTTCATCTACAATCGATTCACAGATTTTTATTTATCCGGTGAACAGTCGCTTTATTTGAGAAAAGATTTTCTCGCGAAAGAAATTTGTTTCTCGCCAAATCCCTTTGAATACCTGTTGCTGGCAGACAAACAGCGAATGATCGATTGGAACTCGGATGTACTTTGGAATCAGGTCAGCGACCAGGGCGACACGCGACCAATCTTCCAGCGAAACCTGCCTTTAGCAATGGATCTGAGTCCCGAAAAAGCCGATCAGATCTGGGGTGAAAGAAAGAAATTTTTCTTCAAACCAAAACGGGCCTACGGTGCGAAGCAAAGTTTTCGTGGAGGCTCGATCAGCCGCAAAGCTTTCGATGAAATCCTGACTCAAGATTTTATCGCTCAGGAATTCATACCTGCGCCAGAGAGAAAATTCCAAACTCCGGATGGAGAGCAAAATTTCAAATTCGATCTGAGATTTTACGCTTATCAGGATCAGCTGCAGACAGTGGTCGCGCGCCTCTATCAAGGCCAGGTGACAAACCTGAGAACGCCGTTTGGGGGATTTGCGCCTGTGGTTTTTACAAACTAGGCTGGTTTTCTTTATCTGAACTTCCAATTTAAAACCAGAGCGTCGAATTCGATCGCGGATGGTGCATTCTACGGCCAGTGCTTCCGATAGTCCTTATTCCCCAGCACGAGTTGAAGCCGTCTCACGCTCAGCAGATTGAGCGGCAGCAGCCTTGGCATTGAAGAACTTTTCGTTCTCGCGGCTGAATTGTTCTTTGAAGTGAGTGCGAAACATTGTTTGCGCCATGAACGAAGATTTCACTGTCCACTTTTTTACATTCACAGTCAGAGCGCCGATTGCGATCCGTTGATTCTCATTCATTGCGTAGCCCACGAACCAATCCACTTTGCCCTTGGGATCATCACCTGTCAGTGACCCTGTTTTTCCACCGATCACCAATTCTTTGAAGTGTCGATCGCGTACCAAAGTGCGGAATGATTTGCGCGAAGTTCCCTTGGTGATCGTTGCTTCCATCAGTTCTTTCAGCTGATCGGCACCACGAGGGCTCATTGTTACGGCTTCGACGACGGGCTCGGATTGGAAGATCACTTCGCCGGTGCTGTTGCGGACTCGCTCGACGATGTAAGGCACGTGCATGACGCCGTCTTCGGCGACTGCGCTGGCGATCATCGCGCCCTGCATGGGACTCATGCGAGTCACTTTGTTAAAGCCTGAAGCCATTTCGGTGAGATGGAAGTTTTTTTCTTTGGGAATTTCGGTGAATCCAGAATCAAATGGTAGATCTGAATGAATATTTTTATTGAAGCCAAAGCGAATTGCATAGTCTTCGATATCTTGCGGAGCCATGCGCTCCAAGGTCAGTCGGCCGAACACGGTGTTTATCGAGCGTGCGAAAGCATCTCGCAAAGTGATCTCACGGCTCCAGCGATTTTTTTTATCCGACATCACATTCTTTTTGTACAAAGTGTGGTTGCCGCCGTTGAACATCACTAAAGTATCTGGCGTCACTTTGTAGCGATCAAGTGCTGCTGTGGCTGTGATGATTTTGAAAACCGAAGCGGCGGGAAAAGTTCCGCGCAAAGCCAGGTTGGGTGCATTTTCATCTGCTTTTTGGAAGCTGGCCAAGGCCAGGATTCGGCCGCTGGCGGCGTCGAGCATAACGATCGCGCCGTAATCTGGCTTATAGGATTTTAACAATTTGTTAGCGGCGGCCTGCAAAGTTGGATCGATCGTGTATTCAACTTTGGCGGCCACGTTGCTGCCATTTTGTTGGAGATCGATTTCATCGATGAAATGATTGGCCAAAATTGAGGGGCCAATTTTCTCGGAGAGTTTAGCCCGGAACTCACTGATTTTCTCAGCTTTTGCGGCTTCTTTGACTTCTTTAGGAATCTCACGGAGGGTCCAGAACAAACACAGCGCCGCTAGCGTAAAACAAATGGCTGTGAAGCTATAGACCCACTTCCTTTTTTGGAATAACTGCATCTCTCCATTATGGAACGAAAATTTCCTGAGTTTCAACTATGAAGATCTAAACTCTGCTATAAAATTGGTTGCTTTTTTAAGCAGTCTAAACTTACAAACAGGTCTGAAATTTATTTATGAAAACAAAAGAACGCATTGTCCAGTCATCTATTGAACTCTTCAACCGCAGCGGCGTCGTAGCGGTGACCACGAATCATATCGCCAAAGAGCTAGGCATCAGTCCTGGAAATTTGTATTTTCATTTTGCAAATAAAGAAGAAATCATTCGACAAATTTTCAAGCAGATGTCTCAAGAGACCTACAGGCTGTGGAAGACGACCAAAGGCCAGAAGCTCGAACATCCCCTCACACTGATCGAGAAAAATTTTGATTTGTTTTGGCGCTATCGTTTTTTTCATCGTGAGATGTATTTTCTTAAGCGAAAAGATTCGCAGCTTTCAAAAATGTGGAAAGCTCATATTGCGAAATGTTTGAAGCTGATGACCTTGATGTATCGACGATGGATTCGTCAGGGTTGGATGGCGCCAATCAGTTCACCTGAAGAAATTCATTTCTTGGTCAACGTTCTTTTGGCCACAGCTTCCACTTTTTTACAATTTTTCGAGTCTGCGGAGCGCACTCCTGCACTGAAGCATGTCGAAGCCGGCAAAGTTTACGTCGCACGCATTCTTGTGCACCACACTCAAGGTGTCATGCGCGGTGATTTCGAGAAACTGATTCAAACGCCCACCAAATAGGCATTTCCAACTGAGCCTCGATCTCAATAATGCAGCACGAAATGACGTAACCCAGAGGAAATCTAATCATAGGCTGTGGATTTTTATTTATTTCCCGACAAGGAGTCGCACCTATGAATTCAGCACTGTTCTCGCTTGAAGGATTTGCATTTATTTTGCGTTGGTTCCATTACTTTTTCGGAGTGATCTGGATCGGTCATCTATACTATTTCAATTTCACTCAAGGCGCTGCCATGGCCGAAGCAGACGCGCCGACAAAATCGGGCATCACTCGAGTGCTGTTGCCGAAAGCTCTGTGGTGGTTTCGTTGGGGCGCCATGTGGACCATGGTAACTGGAGTTTTGATGTTAGGTTTGAAAGGTCATCAAGCGGGACCTGCAATTTATTCGACATCGTGGGGAGTCTGCATCCTCATCGGCGGAATTCTCGGGCTCACAATGTGGGCCAATGTTTGGTTCATCATCTGGCCACATCAAAAAGTAATCATCGCATCAGCAACCCAAGTAGCCTCTGGCGGACAAGCTAATCCCGAAGCCGCAAAGCTCGCTCCAAAAGCTGCGCTGGCTTCTCGAACCAACGTTTTGATGTCGATCCCGATGCTGTTTTTCATGGGAGCCGCGAGCCATCTTCCGTTAGTGGTGACTCCAGAATCCAAGCTTTGCACTTTGGCGATTGTTCTCGGAATTTTGTGGTTGGTGCTCGAAGGCAATGCGATTAAAGGAAAAATGGGCCCGATGACAACTCCAAAGGGAGTCATTCACAGTGGCTTCGGATTGACAGCGATCATCTACATCATCGTTGCAGCTCTGGTTTAATTTGAAATAAAATTTGAAAAGTGAGAAAAGGAGCCATGAAAAATCGGCTCCTTTTTTTTATCATTTTGATCATCTTCGGCTGCACAAAAAAACAAGAACAAGCACCAACGACTTTGACGGGGGACCAACGGGTCTTTAGAGGAAAATCTATTTACCTCTCGAACTGCATCGCTTGTCATAATGTGAATCCGTCAATAGACGGATCGGTTGGACCTGCGGTCTCGGGATCTTCTTTGGAATTGCTGGAAGCGCGAATCTTGCGAGCTCAATACCCAGAAGCCCACAAGCCGAAGCGGGAATCTCAGCAAATGCCGGCATTTCCTCAGTTAAAAAGCGAAATTCCAGCAATTCATGCCTACCTGAATTCAGCTGAAGTTCCAAAGACCAACTGAATCTTACATAAATCGGTGAAGGAAACTGGCGAGATTGTTATGGCTCAACAACCGCAGCAAGCAATGATAGACGAAACAAAACGGGTAACCGAGGTCCTGCCCGTTCGTGCGGAGGTCGAATCAGTTAAAAAATTGAGGAAATATTCCCCCTGTGAGCATCGTTGAAAATGGACTTTGGGAAATAGTTCGTCTGCAAAGTGCCAGGAACTATTCGCTCGAGCTTCCAGGGTTAAATATTTAACAAACTAGAAAGATGAAGGTTTCCATGTCAGACATAAACGATAAAACACTCACGATTCTTCAGCTGAACGATTTGCATGGATATCTTGAGCCCCATTGGGAAATGACATTGGACGATGGGTCATGGTCCTTCAAAAAACTTGGGGGTCTTTCGCGTATCGCGACCTTGTTTAAAACAGTCAAAAAGCAATCAGTGGGTTCAGTTCTCACGCTAGACAATGGAGACACATTTCATGGCACCTATATATCGACAAGTTCTAAAGGACTTTCAATGGTGCCTCTTATGAACGCGTTAGAGTTCGATGCTATGGCGACTCATTGGGAGTTTGCATATGGTCCAGAGGGAGTTAAGAAAATTGAAAACCAACTGGGCTATCCTATGCTCGCGATCAACTGTTTTTATAAGGACACTGGTGAGCTTTTCTTTGAACCCTACAAAATGATAGATCGTGCAGGTCTGCGAGTTGCCGTCATCGGATTGGCTTGTCCCATCGTTGACAAAACGATGCCGCCATCATTTTCCGAAGGCTTAAAATTTACCATTGGTAACGAGGAACTGCCTAAGTGGATAAAGATTGTACGGGAGAAAGAAAATGCCGAAGTCGTCCTGATTCTTTCGCATTTGGGTTTCCCCCAAGATGTGCAACTCGCGAAGGATGTTTCTGGAATTGATATTTTAGTGAGTGGGCATACGCACAATCGAATGGATCATGCAGTGGTTGTTAATGGCGCCATTATTTTCCAATCGGGCTGTCATGGCTCCTATATCGGAAAACTTGTAGCTAAGATTCAAGATAAAAAAGTTGTTTCGTTTGAACATACGTTAGTGGCAATTGATCAGCATTTTACTGAAGATTCTGAAATGAAGGCCCTTGTCGAAACAGCCGTCACACCCCACAAAGAGAAACTCAATGAAGTGATCGGAGAAACATCCTCAGCCTTACATCGTTATTCTATGTTAAGCGCCCCCATGGACGATGTTTTGCTTGAAGCCATAATGGAAACTGCAAAAACCGATATAGCATTCTCGAATGGCTGGCGATACGGCGCCCCCATTCCGCCGGGAAAAGTCACTGTGGAAGATCTCTGGAATATGATTCCGATGAACCCTCCAATTGAAACCGTCGAAATGACTGGTGCTGAAATTTGGCAAATGCTTGAAGACAATCTTGAACGGACATTCGCAGCAAACCCCTATGAACAGATGGGCGGCTACGTCAAACGTATGCGCGGGCTAACATTATTTTTTAAAGCAGAAAATCCAAAAAACTATCGGATCGACCGATTGTTCGCCGGCGAAAATCTGATCTCAAAGGAGCAATATTATTCAGTAGCTTTTGTGACCTCTCAGGGGGTTCCTAAGAAGTTTGGACGAAATCGAAGGAAGCTCACCGTTGATGCAGTCGGCTCCTTGAGGGATTTGTTTAAATCAAGAAAGCAGATCGCACCCTCATCTATACAGACAGTTCATGAAATTTAAATCAAATTTTGACCTCGGGAGTTTGAGATTATGTGAACTGATTTGTAAAAAACACTGTACAGAATACTGACAGTTTCGAAAGCCACGCAGAGAGGGTAGGTTGCCCTGTCTGGGAGGACTTTCATGGGTGGTTTTTCAGGGGTTCGCTTCACAATTTTTCTTTCGATCTTCACTTCTGCAGCTTTGGTTTTTGCAAGTGCCGCTCACGCCGCCAGCAAGTGTGAAAGCTTGATTCAAGATTTAAAGTCCATGCAGGGCGCGCAGCAAGAATTGCTGACTTCGTTTATGAAGAAAAATGAAACCATGGCCGAGGTTCTTGATCAGCAGGCCGATCGTCTAGAAAAAAATCTCATTTTGCATCAGTCGTTTAAGAAGTCTGACTTTCGTTCCATGCATGTTTCGGCTAAGGCTTTTCGCAGTCACCAGCAAAAAGAATTGCTGATAGTGAATCATTTTGGGAAAGCTGTGAATGAATTGCTGGAGCAAGTGAATTCCTGCCTCATTTCCAGCGTAAAAATTGAAAAAATAGGTCAAAGATAGATCTCGATTTTGGTCGGGATTTCCGATGAGAGGGAATGCTTCGACTTTTCCATTTCGCACTTCTCAGTTTGAGCTTTCTTGTGAACTTTCCGTTGCATGCAGCTGCAGACACGCCGGTTTGTGTTCGCGCTCGCGAGGCCACAGCAAGAGCTTCCAAACCTGTCCGAGTCACTGCTTCGAGTAAGAAAATTGAAATCATCAGCTTCGATAAATACACTCCGCTCACTTCAACTGGAAATCGTGAAGGCAAATGGGTGGAAGTGCAAACCAAAGCCGGGCATTTGTACTGGTTGCGCACTCAAGATCTTTCTCGCTCGATGAAATGCCTCGAAGTTTCGGTGCAAAAATCTCAGACTTACCTTGGTCCAGGGCGAACTTTCGCTCCCAGCAAAGTGGCCGAGCGAGGAGAAGTGTTTTTGGATCTTGGAGGCGAGGATGGATGGACTCGCGTGCAAAATATGGCGGGCGAAAAAACTTGGATTGATCTTGATCATACGTGGAAGCCGACTTCTAAAGTGCGGATGTCTTTTACTCCTGATAAATAAGCTTCTAAAAAATGGAATATAATTGCTGATAAAACGCTGTTGCGTTACACGACCAAGCCAGTCTGGTTTTTTGTGTTTCATAAAATTTTGACGCAAAACTCAAGTCAGATTTGGTAAGCTAAAAGGGAAGCGTTAGCTCGAAAAATCACGATTAGACGAAAAAAATGTAGGTATCATAAGCAGATTCAACAGCTTGAATAGGTTTAAGGTCCTGTAAGATTTTTGTTGCCAAACAAAAGTGAAGTGCATTTAATATGGCAG
>JAYUCD010000335.1:0-3298 GCA_043740515.1 Bdellovibrio sp.
CTGAGCATTGAGGCCGTGCGTCGTGCACAGGAACGCTTTGGCAAGGGCAAGGTCATGACTGGCGTCATTTTCAGTGAACATTGTCCTTCAAAACCACCAATAATTGAATCAAATTCATTCGACTGACTTCGCCCAACCCGGCTAAGCGTTTGATTTCAAATCCAGCCAAATCAGCCGCTCCAGCAAACCAGCCTCCGGAAGGCTTCGCTCCCTCAAAGACCAGATAGAGAAAGATGTCGTCGACCATCTTGTCCTTCAAAGGACTGATGCTAGCGATATAGGAGCGAAAGCGTGGTGCGGCAGCTAAAACCTCGGCCTCACTCAATTTCGAATTGTGATCAACATCATAAATCAACATCAAGGATTCGATAAAGCTCAGCATGGTTGTCATGGTTCGAATTTCTGAGGAATCCAAAATAGAAATGGGATTGTGCGAACTTTTCGAAATCGAAAGAATTCCGAGGTAAAACTGATTCCATTCTGCCGGACTCAAACGTGATACAAACTGCAGCAGGGCTGGCATGTGATCGAAGTAAATCGAAAAATGCGATCTAAAAGCTTGAGAAAAGCAGCTCTCCGTAACCAGAGGCTTGCCAAAAACATCAAGTTCTTTCAAGAGGCAAGCCCGTGCCTGCAAATCAGAATAAATTTCTCCCAATTGGGTTCGTCCACCTGAAATCAGCATGCTCAAAAGTTCATAGGTCTCCATGGGCCTGAGCCAGTCATCTCCGTCCCCATGAAAAGTAAAGAAATTTCCTTCTCGAAATGTTTTCTTAGCCGCATCTTTTTCCCTAGGATCAACAAAACCAATTTTCACTGCAAATTCATGAAAATCTTCTTCCAGGTGAATCAGCCCATCCATCGAAAGTCGGTTTTGAAATAAATTTTGCGAGACTTTTTCTCCGTAACCCCGATGAACCAAGCGAACCAAGCTGCGCACGCAGTTCATCATATTTGCACTGACAAAACTAAGTGGAAGAGTTTCTGCTTGTGGAGTGATCGACATTTTGATTTTGGCATTGTAAGTAACGGCGGGACGAGAACCCATAAGGCTTCCGAAATCTTTCCATGCAGTTAAAACCTCGTCTTTCTCGAGCACAGAGATTGAAGAATCTTGAAGGGTTTTGGAGATGGGATATTGAGCAAAATTCTGTTGCAAGCTTTGCAGGTTTTGGTTCTGGCTATTTGCAAAAGTAAAGATGATAAAGTTCTGGGTCGATTTCCAAACTTGATACTCTTGTTTCAAAATTTTAAAATGGATATCGCTCAGTCCATCAATTCGAATCGCTTCACCTCGACCCATCGGACTGTCTATAAAATGAATGAGCGCTTTTCGGTAATTTGATTTTAACAAATCTGCTGTCACCACCGTGTGAAAGAGATTCAACTTGAAGACCTCATCAATCAGTCGATCAATCGCTTCGGATTCAAGAATTTTTCTCTCCTTCATTGTGGGTGAGCTCTCGATGAGATGAAGTGTTTGATCCAAAACCGCCACCAGATTTTTCCATTCACCAGGAGTTTTCAACTCATGATCTTTGATTTGGTAGAAAAAGCGAATTGCTGTCATGTATGTCGACACTGCCCAAGTTCTCGCTTCAGACCAATCTTGCGCTGACACCAGTTTTGCATTCTCACCGATAAAAAGAATTTTAATGCTCTCAGCCAGTGGGATCCATTTCAAAACTGAGTTCAAGCTGCCCGGCTTGCCAATAAAGAGATTGAGCTCCTGAAGCAGGTTGATCATATCAACCCACTGGTACCTGGAACTTGAGAGCTTGGTGTGAGCTAAGAAAAATTGGCCCATGGATTGAAGTTTTTCTTGGAGCTTCTCAATCTCACCTGGCTGCACGGAAGGGCTGGATCGGCTAAAAAAGAGAAGCTTGAAACTTCCACTTATTTTTAGAGCTTCCGCTTGGAATTCTCCCAAAAACCGACTGAACAAATCCAATTCATTCCGAGTGACGAAATCGGAAGATCCACCGACCACTGCAACTTTTAACTTAAAAATTTCACTGACAAAAGAATCGCTGATTCGAGATTCGGTTAATAAATATCGGTTGAAGAAAAATTGGATTTCTCTTACCTGGTATCCTTCCGATTGAGAGCCACGAGTCAGTCGCTGAAACTCTTTCAAGGAATTTTGAATGCAGCCAAAAGCTTCAGTCAATGCTTTCGAATCCGCTTCGTCATTCAAAAAAGAATTGAGCTTTTGAGGTGTCGACTTGAGACAGTCCACCGATTGAAAATTAATATTGACCATGTCTGATGCTTTCGAATCTTCCGAATTGTGATTTCTCAAAAAGCGATCACAACCCATGCTCAAAAATAAGGCAGCAAAAATACAGCTCACAATCACAGTCAGCGACAGAGGCTTTTTAAAAGACATAGCTAACTCCGACTGAAACGAGGTCATTGTTCACGTAGGGATCAAATGCTGTTTTTCGAGATTTTTTATCTATTGCGACCAATTGGCCGACGACTTGAGCTGACCACCGGTTCGTCCATTGATAAGTGGCGGCCGAAGTCCACAAGTCGAACTCGCCTTTTTCGCCGCGCAAATAGCGAGTCGAGAGCTGAATTTTTTCGGCTTTTTTCATGCGAAAGCTGTAGCTCAGTTGAGCCAACCCAGCATTTCGAAAAGGATATCGGTCAGGCAAAAACTTGGAGGCCTGGTCAGCTTCAGGTCCAATCGCTTTGGCGTCGGCACCTTGAACCGACAAGGTCGACAACACCAGCTCTGCGTTCATAGCATTGAAAAGCACGAAGGGACTGAAGACGACGGAATCTGAATAGTGAACGTAAGTCCATTCCTCTTTGAAATTCGGCGCCTCCATCGTTTCACGCACCAGTGAAATTCCTGTTCGGTAGAATGAACCTGTAAAGTGCAGATCTCCGCTGAGCAAATTATGGCGAATGACCTTAGGCTGTACTTGCACAGTCAGAGTATTGTCACTGAGCGCGAAACCTTGGAATCCCAAAGTCAGCTGATTGGAAGGTTTGTTGGCATAGGAAATTTGTGAAAAAAAACCTTGTTTTTCATCTCCGACAAAAACCCTGCCAGCAAAGCTCTGGCGGAAAACCACGTCTTGAGTTTGAGGCTTCTGAACATCGTAATTAATCGGAGTTAGTTGCCCATTGATCCGAGCCGAGCCGACTTGGGGACTGAAGTAAGGATTGGTTTTCTGAAACTTCCCGTCTTTCAAATCGTAGCCGGCTGTTTGATCCGGGATGAAAACAGGTGAGCCGAGCAGAGTCACTCCCCAAGGAATCGAAGATTCATCCGCCTTGAGGTTGA
>JAYUCD010000336.1:0-3501 GCA_043740515.1 Bdellovibrio sp.
AAATGCGAGCACTCCTTATTTGTCTTATGGTCGAGTGTTTAAAGCCGGCGGTATACAAAACGTATTGGACGCATCTGTCTCTAAGTACACGGCACAAGAAGATCTGAATGAAAAATTGAATGGTGAATTGAATCTTTCCCATACAATGATGGGATCCGTCCTGAATCCTAAATTGGAAATTGGATTGTCGACTTATTTCTCTCAAGAGATTTATTCTCAGAGTCCATCGACAATTCAGATGTACCAGGTCGCGCTCAATCCAATTTTGGAATATGCCTTCACTGACAAACTTTCTTTCCGAACTGTTTACCGTTGGCTGACTTATACTTCTTTGACTGATGAGAAGAATACTTACAAGCTGGGTAAACAGACTGAGTCTATGGGCCTGGGTTACGCAGTCACTCGGGACGTCTACATTTACCCAAACATGCAGTGGAGCTGGTCCGCGATTTCTGCAGACAAGACAACTGTTGGCGTCGCAGCAAACATCAATCTTTAATTAGCACTTAAGAAATTAGATTTTCAAAAAGGAGCTTCATAACTGAAGCTCCTTTTTTTTTCAGCTGTTTATTTAAAGTTTTGCGTTTTCGAAGCCTGTCGAGCTTTGAAAGCTTCAATGAATAGAGGTAAGACGGAAAGCAAAATAACTGCGACGATTACCAAATGAAAATTAGTCTTTACGCTGGGAATGTTACCAAAATAAAATCCGGCGAGAATAAAACTGTTCACCCAGAGTAAGCCGCTGAAAATGCTTAAAGTGAGAAATTTGCTGTAGAGCATTTGACCGATTCCTGCGACAAACGGAACAAAGGTGCGAACAATTGGCATGAAGCGGCCGAGCACGATCGCTCGCGATCCATAGTTTTGATAAAAGACTTCAGTCCTTTCAAGATGTTTGGGATTCATCCACCGAGATTGGTTTCGAGAGAAAATTTTGGGCCCAAGTTTCCTACCAATCCAGTAATTTGTATTGTCTCCAAGAAAAGCAGCGACGAGAATCATCGGAATCAGGAAGAAAATGTTGAGTCCACTTTCTGGAAGTGCAGCCAGAGCGCCAATTGCAAAAAGCAGTGAGTCGCCTGGCAAGAATGGCATGATGACCAAACCCGTCTCAGTGAAAAAGATGAGAAACAAAAGAATGTAAACCCAGACCCCTAAACTTTGCGAAAGAGCGCTAAGGGTTTGATCGAGATGGAGAAACATTTGGATGATTTGCATTCCTTTATTTTCACTGAATTTGTTTGTGGGATCAACCCGAAATGTCAGAGCACATGAGACTTCTGTCGCGGAATTTCTTTTGGCTGTAAAGCAGACTAATGACTCGTGAAAATTCCTGAGTGGCCTTGCTCGGGGCTCTTGACAGCTCTTCACTCGTACACAACCTTAAGTAATTAGACTGAGTCTCTGACCGGTTTTCTTTCGAGAGATTCTAGGAGTACAATATGCCATTGCCGCAAGGACTGCTGCCCTTACTTCCGCTTCGTAACACGGTGATCTTTCCATCCCTCACTCAAATTTTGAAAGTGGGAAGAGAGCGCAGTATCAACGCACTGAAAAAAGCAGAAAAACAAGGCTTTTGGATTGTTGCTGTTCAACAAAAAGCAAAACCTCATGATTTCGCAAAAGATCACCCTGTGGATCCAGTGGATTTGCATCAAGTCGGAACCTTGTGTCGGATTGATTCAATGAAGGGTTCACCTGAAGCCGGATACCAAGTTGTTTTGCGAGGAATGGCTCGAGTGAACTTGGAAGAACTCGAGATCAGTTCCGAAAATTATTTACAAGCTGAGAGCACCTTGCTGGAGGATGTGAATGATATGAACCGGCCGACGGAGCTAGCCTTGCTTGAAAGTGTCAAGGCACTTTCAAGGGAGATCTTGCAGCTCTTTCCGGGCAACACTGAGCAGCTTTCTGAGTTGATCAACTCAGTCGATGATTTGAGTTATTTGACCTCACTGGCTGCGGGCAACATCGATGTGGATCTGGAAAAAAAGCAGAGAGTCTTAGAAATCCGCAACTTGCGCGAAAGAGTTCTTTTTCTTTTGCAGGTGATGCAGGAGTTTAAAGAAGGCCTTTCGGTTCAAGCCGAAATTCGAAGCAAGCTGAATCAAAAATTCGGACAAGCTCAGCGTCAGACGATCTTACGGGAGCAATTGAAAGCCATTCGTGAAGAGCTAGGCGAAGGTGATGACGCCTCTGTCGAAGAGAAATTGCACAAGCGAATCGAGGCCGCCGGCATGAGCGAAGAGGTTCGCAAGGTGGCTGAGCGCGAATTTCGCCGATTGAGTGAGGTTGGAACTCAGTCACCCGAATCGCATATCATTAGAAATTACCTGGAGCTGCTTGCTGATCTACCCTGGAACAAAACCTCTCCGGATCAAGAAATCAAACTGGATCAAGCGCGAGAAATTTTGGACCGAGATCATTACGGACTTGAGCGAGTGAAGAAAAGAATCGTTCAACATCTCGCCGTCCTCAAATTGAAAAAAGAAAATAAAAACAAAGGTTCAATTCTGCTTTTCGTCGGACCTCCTGGAGTGGGTAAAACTTCACTGGGACAGAGCATTGCTCAAGCCCTCGGTCGAAAGTTTGTTCGCGTGAGTGTGGGCGGCGTCAGAGACGATGCCGAAGTTCGCGGCCATCGCAGGACCTATATCGGAGCAATGCCTGGAAGAATCATTCAAGGTTTAAAGCGAGCCGGTGAAAACAATCCTGTGTTTTTGCTCGATGAAATTGATAAATTGAGCCGAGCTTTCAATGGCGATCCAGCCTCTGCTTTGCTCGAAGTTTTGGACACCGAGCAGAACTCGACCTTTCTCGATCATTACTTGGATGTGCCCTTTGACCTATCGAATGTGTTTTTCATTGCGACGGCCAATAGCCTTGAAAGCATTCCAGGTCCTTTGCTCGATAGAATGGAAGTGATTGATCTTTCGGGATATACAACCGCCGAGAAAATGTACATCGCCAAAAATCATTTGATTCCGAAGCAACTCAAAGAGCATGGCTTGAGCTCTGACCAATTGGCTTTGGCGGATGAAGCTCTCATGTGTTTGATTTCCAACTACACTCGTGAAGCCGGAGTGCGAGAACTACAGCGAAGAATTGCGGCGGTGATTCGCGGCTCCAGTGAGCGAGTTTTATTGTCCGAAGGAAATCTCGTTAAGGTTCACACCTTGGATCTAGAGGAAATTCTAGGACCTGAAAGATTTACTTTCGAGATTGCACAAACTTTGAATCCTGCGGGAGTGGTAACCGGGCTTGCTTGGACTCCCGTTGGTGGTGACATTTTGTTTATTGAAGCCACAGCGATGCACGGAAAAGGCAATCTTATGATCACTGGTCAGTTGGGTGATGTGATGAAAGAGTCTGCGCAGATTGCACAAAGTTTGATACGAGCCAATCAGACTCAACTTGGAATGCGGGTTGATTTGGCTAAAACGGATTTGCATGTGCACGTGCCGGCGGGATCGATTCCCAAGGACGGACCTTCGGCTGGAG
>JAYUCD010000337.1:0-2234 GCA_043740515.1 Bdellovibrio sp.
ATTGGTAGTGAGAGGCGGACTTGAACCGCCGACCTACGGATTATGATTCCGTTGCTCTAACCAGCTGAGCTACCCCACCACGTGCCGGAAAAAACGAAGTTCATGATCTATTCTGTGTGGCACTGGCTGTCAATGCCTCATGTTCGTCAGAGAGAAATACCTTTATCTGCGGGTGGGTCATTCGGCTATTTGAGTTGACTGATCAGCCGCGCCGACGTTGGAATCAGGCTCAAGTTCAGAAGTCATTTCTGAAATGATGGGGGACAAATGAAGACTAGAAAACTTGTTTTATCGGTTGTGATGCTGGTTTTGGTGGCTACTGGAATTTTAACGAGCTGCTCCAAAGTGGAGAGGCGAGCGGGAGTGCAGACTCAAGCTATCGATTCAGGAATTTTTGCGCGCTTGGGACTTTCGCAGGCGGCCCGTGCGGATATGATCACTGTGACTGATTTGATTGGGCAGCCGATCGCTCAGGCTCAAGTTTTGATCGGACACCAAAAAGATGAGCCCTTTGTTTCCAATTTTTTCACCACAGACAATTTGGGCCAGGCTAAAATCCCAGCGGGGTGGAGCACTCCACAAGTTGTGACGATTTCAGCAAAAGGTTTTGTTCGCGCCTCGTATTTTGGACAGACTCCACAAGGGCAAACTTTTCAGTTGCGACCAGCTCAGACCAAAAGTCATTACGAGTTGAAAGGAAATGGAACTGGATTCCATGTGGTCAACGGCGATAACAAAATTGATTTTGCTCTGATGGTTCCGATTTTAAAAAAGCCGGATCTTTTTGCTTTTGATATCGGCATGTTTATCAGTCCTGAGAGCGATACGATTTCCACGGCTGGTCAATCGATCGACGTACCTTCAAATATTTCACTTCCGAAGCAAACTGAAAATTATGGGTTCTTTCCAGTGACTTTGGAAAAACCAATTTACCGTATGTTTTTTCAAACTACAGGCAAACACAAAGTTTTCACGGCTCGCGGCCAATTTCCTTTTAAAGAAGTTGTCGGGCAGCTGCAGAATAAAAAAACTTTCTTGGACGTGATCAATTCCTTTACTTTGCAGGGTGGAAGCATTCGTGAAGTGGATATCACGAGCGCCAATCAGAATATGGATCTGCCAGTCGATGAACTTGCTTTCAACCAGACTCGCACCTTGCAGGCTCCAAAATTTGCCAATGACGAATTGCTCTTAGCCATTCCCCTCAGCGCTTATCAAGGCGAGCTGCTACCGACAGATCTGAAAAATATCCCATCCAATGCATCGATGGATTTGAGCATTGCAGCTGGCGAGGCGCCTCAGGTTTTGGTTGTGCTCAAAAAGAAATCAGAGCCTGGAGCGGCAGGTATTGGAAAATTGACTGCTGCCATGATGCCTTTCTCGAACCATTTACAACCCGCTTTGTTGCCGATGATTGAAAGTCCTCAAGTGATCGATGCGAGCGAAGTTAAAATTCAAGTTCCAGCCGGAACATCTGGAATTTTTGCTGCTGGTTCTGTGTCTGTTCTTTCGACCATTGAAAATAAAAAATTCGGCTCGATGAATGTGGAAATAGCAACTCGAGTGTGGGAAGTTTATTCGAAAGAATGGATGCCTGGATTTCAACTGCCAGTCTGGCCAGGGGAATCTGCTCCTGTCGGGAAAAAGCGCTGGGAGATTTCTCTGCTCGGTAGACTGTCGAACAAAGCCGTTGATTTAAGCCCACGGATCCTCGAGACTATGACCCATGCGACTCACAGTGCGACGGATTTCGAATAGCCTCTTTTGTCTTTTCATCAGTTTTTTCTTTCTGGCGTCTTGTGCGATGGGGCCAACGCCAGAATCAACTGCGAAATCAAAACCTAAATTTTCCAATCTCAAAATCTTTTATGCCTCTTACGATAACGTTTGGCGAGCAGCTCAGCTCGCCTTGAAATATCCGGTGTCAGTGAACAATATGGACAACGGAATTTTAGAAACGGATTACATCAAAGCGGATGATGGCTTCATGAGTCCCGACGACCCAAAGCAGTTGTCATCTGGAATCCGCTATAAAATCACCATGATTCTGGCTCGAGGTAAAGTGGAAGGGCGCGAGAGCGTTCGCGTGACAATCAACAAGGCAATCGAGAAGAAGCGAGATTTTTTTGCCGATCCTGAATCTCTGCCCACTGACGGCCTAGAAGAAAAAGTTATTTTCTATCGCATGGAGCGAGAGCTGACGATCGACGAAGCACTGAAGCGAGCAGCTAAAA
>JAYUCD010000338.1:0-3672 GCA_043740515.1 Bdellovibrio sp.
TTGCGGCCTTGACGAATTGGTCAGATCCTTCCGTGAAAACAGATTGGTTTTGTTTTGTTGTTCTCTCGCTCATGGGACTTCGATCAGTCTTTGCAGCGCTCCTATCGATTGGCCTGACATTGGGAATTCAATCGTTGGCCGGTCATTATTTTCACTGGAATTTAATTTCTGAGTTTCCAATCTGGGGTCAGCTTTGTATTTTGCTGATGCTGAATCCTTTTATTTTTTACTGCAACCACCGAATCATGCATGCCTGGTTCTGGGACATTCACAAAGTTCATCACAGTGCAACTTCGATGACCATTCTAACGCCCCACCGGAATCATCCCGTTGATTTTATTGTTGTCACTGTCTGCAACACAGTTCCTGCGGCGCTTTTAGGCTGCAGCTTTTTTTCGATTGCAATCTATGAGCTTCTTAATGGAATTTATCAGTCGATGGTCCATTCAAATGCTCATTGGAAGAGCCCCTGGATCGATAAGTTTTTATTGATCAGTCCAGAAGCGCATCGGATTCATCATTCAAATAATCCAGAGCACTTTGACAAAAATTTTGGAGTGGTCGTTTTTTGGGATTGGTTATTTGGTACACAGCTGAAGCCATCGGACACTGAAGAACCGAAAGAAATAGGTTTTCACGAAGACGGACTTCACAATTCAGGTCATCCATTTTTAGAAATGTTCCAGGTATTGAAGATGTGGTTTTTGAGACCCAAAGTTTGATCTTCAATCTGCTTAAAACTGAAAGTAAATAAACGAGCGAATCTCACTTTGCCCCCGGAACACGAGCGCTAAGATGACAAGCAAAGCCAAGGTCAAGCCAAGCGTTGTTCCCAAGGAGATTGATTGCCATCCAAGAAAGCGATTCGAAACTAGTTTTTTGAACCAAGCTGGCTGTTCAAGCATATCTTTATTGTAAAACAAAGCTTGGACTCCCATGCAGGTTGCAAAAGCGAATAAAATATTGTGATAAGCATATGGATAAAAAATGTCGACACCCTTCTGTTCGCCGAAAATTCCAGATAAGAATACGGGGATATCGCTGATCTGTTGGACACGAAAAATCAACCATCCAAAAATGATCAGCCCGAACACGAAGACCCAATTAATAAATATTCCCAAGTTTGCAAAAATCGTTGATTTCATTTTGAATTGAATTCGAGGCCGAATCAGGCGTTCGCTAGCCAATAAAATTCCATGGTAGATTCCCCAAATGAGGAAATTCCAATTGGCACCATGCCACAGTCCACTAATCGACATGGTGAGAAATAAGACTCCGACTGTCTTAATCACACTGCCGCGATTTCCTCCAAGGGGAATATAAATATAATCTCGAATCCACGTGCTCAGTGTGATGTGCCACCGCGCCCAAAACTCGCCGGGGCCACGAGAGAAATAAGGCGATAAAAAATTGTTTGGCAAATTAATTCCCAACATACGAGCGCAGCCTCGGCCCATATCTGTGTAGCCGCTGAAATCTGCCCAAATTTGCACAGTGTACCCGAGGACGCCGAGCAGCAGTGGGCCGCGATTGAAGTTTTGAGGCTGCGCGAAAATCTGATCGACAATCGGCGCAATTTTATCAGCTAGTGCAATTTTTTTGAGAAACCCCAACGAGAACAAAGAGGCTCCAACTGCAAAATCTTCTAAATTTGGCGTCTGAAGAATTTGAAGTTGAGGTAATAACTGTTTCACTCGAACAATGGGACCTGCTACAAGCTGAGCAAAAAAGCTCTTGAAGAGAAGATACTGACCCATACTGATATATCCGACTTCGCCGCGTCGATAATCGATCAAATAGGCGACGCCTTGAAGGGTAAAAAAGCTAATTCCAACTGGCAAAGGAATGACGAGCTTTTGGCCCTCGAGAAACTGTGGATAAAGCAATTGTATCTGAGATGAAACCCAGGGAGCGTACTTCCAAAAAAAGAGATGACCCAGCATCACCACGATTCCAAGAGTCAAAAATTGATTTTTAAAGCGTGGGAAATTTCTGGCTCCGGCCGCGCTTAGCCACGAGAAGAAAACGACGAAAAGAAATATCAATGTGTCAGCAAAGCCGGCCCAAGCATAAAAAATTAAACTTCCAATCAGAAGTAGACTAAATCTCCAGCGATAATTGGGAATCGCTGAATACAATAGAAGCAATGACAAATAAAAAACAATAAACTCAATGTTTGAATAGATCATTGAGACTCTCCAGCAAGCCATTCTTGCAAGAGCTCACCCAGCCTTGCGGTGACTTTTTGTGCTCCTAAATAGTTCGTGTGATTGATGTTCATACTCGCGTAGCCCGCTAGTAAACCTGGGTAGACAAAATCTTGGTATTGTAAGCCAAAGTAAGACCAATCCTCTGTGATAATTTTAATTTTCGGGCTCGCTTGGGTCTGTAACATTTTTCGTAGAGAGCCCATATAGCAATCGGGCAGAGTGGCTAGTAGTTCAGGAATGACCGGTGGCAGATAGATTAACAAATGATCCGTTGTTTTCAAGATCTGATTCGCGGTTTTTTCAAAAATTCGCTTAGCTTCGGTCATGTCACAACTAGTGCGGCGAACTCCGTTCAGAAATGGATATTGAGCTCGAGCTTTGGAAGCGATACGTTTCAAAGCTTCCTCATTCCGAGTGAAATCCATTCGAACCCGAAATCCTTCTTCTTGGTCCACTTGAGAGAGTTCCGGCAATGTGACTTCGTCCCAGAAAAGCTGCGGAACATTTTTGATGGTCGCTTCATTCGAAGTTTTAAAAAGATCGTTCCAACTAAAATTTTCAAAATAATCGGCAAGTTTTTCTTTCCATAATTCAGATTCAAATCGAAGAGTGGGCTGCGTCGGCACAGCAGGCGGTGCGGGAGGCAACAAGTAGGCAAGATTGCTTTGTGGATACTTTGCTTGATATTCACTGCTTTTGAGGGCAGTCGCAGAATATCGAGTGCCTCCCTCCATGAATGCGTCCCAGAAACTATAACCCCATATGACCAGTCTTACTTTTTTTCCAGTGGAAGCTATCGCCTGTGCGCTGAGATCCACTATCGTTGCAATCTGGCCTGGACCTCCCATTCCTAGGACTTTGGGCTGATGCGCAAAACTTGGTCGTAACAATTGGCTCATTTCAAATGGAATGATGCTGGTTGAAACTTCAGAAGTTCCTAACGTAATGACATCCGCCCCAAGATTTTCCAAAATATCAATACCGCCAAGCCAAGAACCTACGAGATTTGGGGTCAGGAAAGGTTTTTCTGCATTCAACAAGGCCGGAACCCATACATTGGGATCGTTGAAGGCCTCACTAAAATAAGTCTTCCAGAAGGGCAGGCTGGTTTGCTGAAAGGAATATCCCGGAAAAGCGCTATCAAATAATATTTTATTTTCAAATACTTGAATTGGAAAATTCAAGCCGTTGATTGTATGAGCTAGAAATTGATGATTTTTTCGCATGAAATCCGGCTCGAGGGATGGGCCGATAAAGGAAGGCGGGAGTTTACTCATCGAGTCCTGGACTAGCTTCATCTGTTGCGCGTAAAGATTTCCGCTCACAGATAGGCTCATTTCATTGAGCCCCCAATTAAGAATCTGACTCCAAAGAAACAAGCCTCCCACAAAAAATATCAAAAAAGCTAAGAGAAATGCTTTTCCAAAGTTGGATTTCAATTTGGATTCGGATGCCGACATAT
>JAYUCD010000339.1:0-3091 GCA_043740515.1 Bdellovibrio sp.
AATCAGTTTGGAACTGCGACTGATATTGAAATCCACCTTGAAACTGATATCCGCCTTGGTATTGCGGGTAATACTGGTTCTGAGCATACTGAGGCTGATTTCCACCGTTGGAATTTCCGTAGCCTTGGAAATAAGAAGCTGGAGCGCAGCTCAATCCCCACTGTGGATTCATCACCGGTCGCGAACCCAGTGGGCAACCGCAAAAGCTTCCGTTGTTGGTCCATTGATAGGGTGTGAACTGAGGGCCGAACTGATTGTACTGAGTCGGAGTACACTTGGTATCGCCTGGAATATTGCAAGCTGTGTTGGGAGTTTGCGCAACTGCGCCTCCTCCGCCACCACCTTCATCTTTTTTGCCGCAAGCAACGAGCATCGACAAAAGTGCCGTGGCCGTGATCAGGGTTAAGAGGGCTTTTTTCATAACAGAGCTCCTTTAAAGCATTTTGATTCCAAGGCCTTAGATCCAAAGTTTATGCCAAATCCAAAATTCGAGGTCGAAGGCCTCAGTTCAACTGGAGTTGCACTGCCTGTTCTTTTTAGTTGCTGGTGACGATTTTCGGCGGCTTCTCTTTGTTCAAGATCTTAGAGAACTTAGGGACATCGGCGGGTATTTTTGGATACGTGCTGGTGGGAACTGGACTTTTCTTGATGGTCTGGCTTTTGATTTTGAGAAAGATCTTTGTTCAAGATCTGATCGCCGAGTGAAATTTATTTAGGGCGGCGAGGAGTTTTTCAGCCTGGATCTGGTGAGAGTGGGAGGTGGGAGCGGGCTCGATGAGTGGATCGGGATCGGGGATCGAGGAGTGGATCTGGAGATGAGAAGTGAAATTTTTCAAGCTTCAATTGACGGATCCGAAGCCGTCGCAAATTTGCCGATTCGCCGCAATTTGAAACTTTATAATTTTTTATTTGACGACTTTTTCCGCTAGCCCATTGGAGCTTGATGCGAAAATATTTTGGATTTCGATCCCGGGATCGAGCATTGGATTTGTCTGCCCATAAGAGCGTCCTAAGCAAATTGCGAGCGATCTCAAGTGCAATTCTCGAAATTCTTTGCCGTAGTGAAATTGCCAAAAATCGCTCGTAAAATTCTCGTGTTATAAATGAGCTCCGAGGAACAGCCAATAAATAATTTGATCATTTTTATTTGAAAATGGAGAACGAAATGAACTTAAAAACACTATCCAACGAAACACTCAATCAGAATCTAAAATCTTTGCTGAAATCTGAGCGAGAGCTGCTCTCCGAAATCTTGCTATTTATTTCTGAAGTCGACCGACGAAAGCTTTATCTCAAACTGGCTTATCCAAGCTTGTTTGAGTATTTGACTAAAGAACTTGGTTATAGCTTTGGCAGTGCGCAGAGAAGAATCGATGCAGCCAGACTGATGCAAGATGTGCCGGATCTCAATGATAAGCTTGAGTCAGGAGTGTTGAACTTGGCACAAGTTTCTGTACTGCAAAAAAGCTTGCGTGAGAAAGCAAGGCAGACCGGAGTTAGGATCTCAAGGATTGAAAAGCAAGACTTAATCAAAGCGATGGAAGGGAAATCCTTTGATCAGACGCAATGCTTGATCGCTCAATCATTGGAGATTGAAGTAAAGACTGCGGCGAAAACCCACGTGCAGAGAGATGAATCTGTCAGGCTTGAGGTCACTCTTTCTAAAGAGCAATGGGAAAAGCTGAAGCAAGCGCGAGAACTTTTATCTAATTCACTGCCAAATGGTAGCTGGGATCAGCTGCTTGAGTACGTCCCAGATCAGGTGATCAAACAAAAAACCAAGCCAAAATCTAAGACCGTAAGGGAGCAGAAATCGAAGCCTTCGCAAGAGCATCAGACTGACAGACAGGCCGAGAATTCTTCGACACCATCTTCGGTAAGAGAGAATATCTCAGCTCCGATCAAGCGAGCTATTTTCGCGAGAGATCAGAAATGTCAGCATCAGGATCAAAAATCCAAGCGCAAGTGTGGATCGAAATGGAATTTGCAGATCGATCATGTGAAACCCGTTTGGGCAGGAGGCACAAGCGAATCTGCGAATTTGCGGCTGCTTTGTGCGGCTCACAATCTCAATCGCTACCGAGAGCAAGCTGGAATTCAGTAAAATTTATTTAGGGAGTGGTCGTTTCTTGCAACCGGTTTTGCCTATTGGCTCTGCTGGCCTGGGATGCTAGGCAAGTTCGGACTGGACTTGTCAAAAAACCATCCTTTTTCCACGACAAAGTGGCAGGTTTCCTGGCTGTTTCAGGACCTCGTCTCGACAAATAACTGACTCACGTCTTTGTCGAATTATCTGTGAGAATAGTTTCATGGGTGCAATACGATTTTCGGGAATGGCCAGTGGGCTGCCCGCCAACATTGTGGATCAAATCATGGAGGCTGAAAAGACTCCTGTGAAGCAAATGGAAGCGAAGAAAGTCAAAGAAGACGACAAGCTCAAGCTTGTGACAGATCTTGAAACCAAAGTGAATGACATCACGAAAAACGTCACAGAGCTTGTCGGCATTCGCGGTTTTGCAAATAACAAACTAACTTCGGGCGAACCAGGAATTGTCGATGGAACCATTGATCCAGCACTGGTACAGACGGGACAATGGCAGATCGAAGTGATGCAACTGGCGCAAAAGCCGGGTGCCGTGTCGACTGGATTTCCGGATAAAGACTCGACACAAATTGGTGTGGGCTACTTGCGCTTCAACACGGCCGAAGGCCGCAAAGATGTTTACATCAATGCTCAGAACAATACTTTGGATGGAGTCGCGAAAGCGATCAACGCTTCCAACGTTGGAGTGCGCGCCACCGTGGTCAATGATCGCATTGATAAAGACAATCCTTTCAAATTGATCGTCACTGGATTGCAGACGGGCGATGACAAACAGATTGAATTTCCAACTGTGTATATGCTGGACGGCGATCGTGATATTTCCTTTGAACAATCGAAAGCGGCGCAGAATGCCAAAGTCAAAATCGATGGCTTCGAAGTCGAAGTTCCAGAGAACGTCACCAGCGATTTGATTCCAGGCGTGACTTTGGATTTGAAACAAGCAGCTCCAGGGCGACCGATTCGAATCAACGTCAAAGAAGACACGGA
>JAYUCD010000340.1:0-1590 GCA_043740515.1 Bdellovibrio sp.
GACCTATCGAATTGTCTTTCGAGTTGGCGAGAAAAGCGCCTACTGGGTAGAGAATGCACCAGGGGATTTTCTTGTTCCCTCGAAAGCCACTTTGGAAAACCTGAAAAATCTGGATGCAAAGGATCGACCTGCCAGTCCTTTT
Source organism: Bdellovibrio sp. (assembly GCA_043740515.1). Classification (GTDB taxonomy): domain Bacteria; phylum Bdellovibrionota; class Bdellovibrionia; order Bdellovibrionales; family Bdellovibrionaceae; genus 21-14-0-10-47-8. The sequence goes on from JAYUCD010000340.1 coordinate 143, forward strand.
CAAAAGGCCACCAAGTTCATGAAAAAGGAAAAGGAACTGCCTGATGGTTTGTCCTTTGTCAGTGTGGAGACTCCTTCGATGGATGAGGCGGCAACCAAAGACCTCGCTTATATTTATTTCAGCGGTGAAGGCTTGGTCGAAAAGGGAGTGATTCAAATTGGAAACAAAAAAGATCTGACCTGGACCTTGATCATCAACCCGATCACGGGTCACACTGATATTGTGGAAAAAGCAATGGCCCTCAAGGATCTGCATTTTGAGTAAAGCAGACGACATTTTTGCTCGCACGAGGCTCTCGGGCTTCACTTTGCTTGAGACTTTGCTTGCTGTTGTTATTTTAGCAAGCGCTTTGATTCTACTCGCTAACTCATGGTCTGCAGCCTTTTTAAAAATTCGAAAAACGCAGCAGCAATTTGAAGTTGCTTCTTTGCTTGAGCGCAAGATGACAGAGCTTGAAATCGAATATCGCGGTAAACCTCTGGAGGAAATTCAAGACGAAAAAAATGGAGATTTTGGTTCTCAATACCCTCAGTATCTTTGGAAAATGAGCTCCAAAAAATTAGAAATTCCCGATATCTCTTCAGCGATGAGTGCCAGTTCCGGCGGCGTCGATGCAATGACAATGTCTCTCGTCAAACAACTGACCGAAGGACTTTCGAAATCAGTGAAAGAAGTGACTGTGACAATTGTCCTTCAGGCCAAACCGAAACCCTTGCAGTATTCAGTCACCACTTACTTTATCGATTTTGACAAAGAAATTCCGATGGGGATGCCGACTGGACAATAACAAAGGTTTTACTCTTCTCGAGGTCATCATTGTCTTGGTCATCATGGCCACTTTGTCTTTGCTTTCAAGCCAAGCTATACAGCAAGCTCTGCGCAATAAAATCAAAATTCAACAACAGGTCGATGACCTTGCACAAATCAGAGATTCTTTGAAAGTAATGGAGAGAGACGTGAATCTCGCCTTCCATTACACAGATCTCGAAATGGAACTTCACGAGGCCATCAAGCAAAAAAGAGTCGCTCAGTCTAAAACTCCAACTACTGCACCTGCTGCCAATTCACCTCCGGGCGCACCTCCTCCAGCTCCCGCTCAGACTCCGCCATTGACTGCCTACAATCCAAATGACCCAAACGATCCCTTCAATAAAAAACCGGAAAATCGGATTGATCCCACAACGAATTTCGTTGGCCATGAAAATGAATTGTTTTTCCCAACTTTGAACTCGTCACGAATTCGCGAGACCAGTCGACAAGCGGATTTCATCAAAGTCGGTTATGTTTTGCAGACGTGTAAAAAACCAGGTGAAAAATCGGCGGCCAGCAATTGCCTGATTCGAAAAACTTCAAATATTGTCGAAGGAGATATCACCAAGCAAGACGAAGGCGTGGTGCTGGTCGAGAACGTCACTGAATTCAAGCTCAGATATTTCGGCAAGGGCAAT
>JAYUCD010000341.1:0-2801 GCA_043740515.1 Bdellovibrio sp.
AACGGGCGGATAAAGGTTGTATTCAAGCCGAAGCGCCAGCAGGTCACGAATCGAAGCGCCACTGCCTTTCTCAGAGAAGCCAATGACTCGAACTGGCAGCGCTTGAATGAATAAGGTTGGCAGGCCTTTCACTTTGGGATTTGGATGATCTGAGGTGATCAGCACATACTGAGGCTTTTTTTCAATCACGTAGGCAAGGGTTTCTCGTAGATTGCTACTACTCTCTACTTTCCAGTTTCGGTTTCTTAAGAAAGTTTCAGCTTGGCCAAGTGAGCTCAATTGAGATTTTAAAATAAAAATCGACACAGCAACTTCGGCTTCCGCAGCTTTTGTATTAGTAGGAAATGATGGCTTGTCAGACTGAGCGATAAATTAGGCTCCTAAGGCTGTTTTTGCATTCGACTGTTACGAAGTTCACTGATCATTTTTTCCGAACTGAGCAGAGCATCTAATCGCTGCTCGAGCTTTTCTAGCAAATCTTCAAAGCTCATGGTTTTGATGGCCTGACCATCTGGCGCATCGACGACAAGCCGGTTCATCACATTTTCTGGAATATATTGCAAAAGAGCCATTCGAACCGAACTGTAAAGTTCACGCAGTTGCGATGTGATGCTGCGGATTTCCCGGCGCACATCCGCCAGGTCTGCTTCGACCAAGAGCTGATCGATGGAGGAAAGCAAAACATCTGGCAAGCAGGGCTTCTCGAGCAACCGAAAAACACCCATTTCGACAGCTTCCAAGACTGTTTTTTTATCCAAATATCCTGAAAGTAAAATGAAGGGAAGATCAGGATGCGTCACATGGGCCTTTTGTATCATTTCCAAACCTGAAATTCCTGGCATTTTAAAATCACTGATCAGCAGCTTCAAACCTTTCTCCTTCAGGTCCGGCAGAGCAGCCAAAAAATCATTGGGAGTCAAAAAAGTATCCACTTGAAATTGATCAGACAGCAAAGCTTTGAAATTATCCAACAGATCCACTTCATCGTCGACAACAGCAATCAACGGAAAATTCATATTCAGCTCTCCTCGGTCATACATTAGATCTCGTGATTTCTTATTATTGTCCTGCTCAAATGCCTTAACGCCAAATGAATCTTATCTTAAGATTGAGTTTGATACTGAATCACCACTCTCGTCCCTGACAGGGGTTAACCTAAAAGCCTTCCCCATCCAAAGATGAGGGACGAGACTCTAGTAAAAACTTAAGCAATTGTTTTTTCTGTTTCATTCCGTCCAGATAGCCCATTTCTATCAACTTTAAGGTAAAGTCTCGCTCAAACAAAAGGTAACTAACGATTTCAGAAGCTTCATTCAAGGGGCCCAGTCCTTTGAGTAGATAGCGAATCAATCGCGGCAGTCGAGAAGCCATCTCCGATGCGATTTTTCCGATATCTTCAGATGGAGTTATAAAAAGCGAGTCAACCGGGCGGAAATTTAAATTGGCGCGCAAGTTTTCTGGCACTCGGCGAATGAATTCATTGATGCGTAGAAGACGATCCACATCCACTTCAATGCCGTCCAGTAAAACCGAATTTAAAATGACATTGCCGACACGAGCAACGCTCGGGGCTTTGGCAGATAGCAATGGATTGTGCGGTGGAGTGAGTTCATTTTGCATGCGAACACCAATCACGAGCAGTTCACTGGCTCCAAGATAAAGGGCCGGGCTCAGGGGTGAAAGATTGCGCACACAACCGTCACCAAAAAATCGTTGCTCCACAGCGGCAGGAGGAAAAAGCAATGGAATTGCACTGCTTGCCATGATGTGTGCAGCCTGAATCTCAGCTCTTTCGGAATGTCGTCGAGGTTTACGCCAAGTGGGAAGGTCAGCTTTTCCTTGGACGAAAGTAATAGTTTCAGAAGTCTGATATTCCAAAGCCGTGATCGCCAGCGCATGAAATTTTTCTGCATCGAGATTTTTTTGAATGCCAGCAAAGTTCAAATTCTTTTTGAGCAAATGAAGCAAAGGAGCCGTATCCAGCAGTGACTTTCCTGGACTGCCAGAAGTGGCGCCGCCGAAGGAAAGCTCACCCATCCACTGCAGTCCAGTTTTACCCAAAGAAAGCATGTCCGTTTTAAATACCTGATCTGAGGAGAGAGACGTCCACAAATCGGTTAGAGCTTCAGTGCCCTTGGAAAGATCTTCGCAGGTTGCCGCCAAATAAGCCGCGTTGATCGCACCTGCGCTGACTCCGCAAAAAATTTCGAAAGGATTGCTGAGCCCATTGTCTCGAACCAGCTCTCCCACGGCTTTCAAAACGCCTACTTGATAAGCGCCTCGAGCGCCTCCTCCAGATAAAACCAATGCTTTCATAAGCTTTAGTGTAGAAAGCTGACAGGCATCTGTCTAAGTTTTTCTGCTTCACTCAAGATTACTGGTTATGGGATTCGGTAGGTCCTGATAGCGATTCAAAAACTCAGGATCTAAGTTCAAATTGAGCGCAATTCGAAAAAGCTCGCTGATGTTTTCAACGAAATGAAATTGCATTTCGTCTTTCACCTCCGCTGGAATCTCTTTCAGATCTCTCTCGTTTTTCTTGGGCAAAATTATTTTCTCAATCCCGGCTCGGTGTGCGGCAATCACTTTCTCTTTGATTCCACCCACAGGCATGACGGCCCCACGTAAAGTAATTTCTCCAGTCATCGCCGTTCGCGGACTGACTGGGTGACCCGACATCAGCGAAGCCAGCGCCGTGAGCAAAGTCACTCCAGCCGAAGGTCCGTCCTTGGGAATCGATCCCGCCGGCACGTGCACATGCAAATCCGTTTTAGCCAAATCAACCCGCATTCCAAGTTGAG
>JAYUCD010000342.1:0-2558 GCA_043740515.1 Bdellovibrio sp.
TGGCTTTCTTCATCGCGGTTTTCGCCTTCAAGGCGGCTCAAGCCGATGTGCCAACAAATACTCAGCTGATCAATCCGCCGATCCGAGTGCGCTTGAAGACCTCACTAGAGACCATAGATATCGATGCGGTCGGAATGCAAATTCGCGGACGCGAAAAATTCATCCAATCGATTGCACTCCCTCAAGCAGAGCATTGGCAGATCCGTCAACTTTTGGTCCATGGCAAAGTGCTCTGGCAAATCACTCGCGTAAATCGAGGAAAAGTGGAAGTGATCAGCGATCCGATTCTTGCTATCAAAGCGTCTGAGATTCGAGAGCAAGGAAAGCTGCTGCCCAGCCAAATTTTTTTCTCGCCTCACTCCGGTCTCAAATTTGACGTGATCGGCGTCTTGCCTTTGGAAAATTACTTGGTCGGGGTGCTCGCTAGCGAAATGCCGCTCGCTTGGCCCATGGAAACCTTAAAGGCTCAAGCGATTGCGGCTCGTTCTTATGCTCTGGCGACGATGAGAGAGCGGGCTCAGAAAGATTTTCATGTGGAGAGCTCCGTTCTCGATCAAGTTTTTTCTCACATCGGAAGCGATGTCGATGAAAGTCCATTGGTCGCCAAGGCTAATGAAGCGGTGAGGGCCACCGAAGGATTTATTTTAATCTCCAACCGAAAACAGATTCTCAAAGCTTTCTATCATTCCGATTGCGGTGGAAAGACGGCGAACGGTCCCAGTGTCTGGGGCAACGGCCAACAAACCGGAGCGGCGGTTGACGCTTCTTGCCCGAACAATCCCAAAGCGCATTGGTCGCTTGAGGTTCCAGAGGTGACGATGGGCGAAAAGCTCCGATTGTTTTTGCAAAAGCCGAAGCTCGGGAATTTGGTCTCGTTGCAACTGTTCAGGCCATCGAGCAAAGATCGAGTCGATCAAGTCGAGGCACTTTGGGAGTCGGGTGAAAAGACAAGAATCCGCGCCCATGCCTTTCGCTCAAGCCTTGGCTTTGACCAATTCCGCAGCACCTTATTTGAAGTGCAAAAAAATAAAAATAAATATTTATTTACAGGATCTGGGTTTGGGCACGGTGTGGGATTGTGTCAGTGGGGTGCCAGAGAGCTGGGGCGCCAGGGCCAAAGCTTTCAACAGATTCTCAGTCATTACTATTCCAAAGCAGAGCTGCAAAGGCTTGAGCTTAAAAGTGACCGAGAATCCTCAGTCCAAATAAGATGACTGCGGAAAGGGCAAGGACTTGGGGTGGGGAAATTCGTATTGAGTTCATCATCCTTGTTCGGTTGACAAGCTCAAAGACTTGAATGGAGTTTTGTTTTTCCAGAGAAAATTGTAAATTTAGCGAACGAAGAAGTAATGAAATTGAGGTGCGCCGTCGATCTTATGATCAATATCAAATAGCCCTATCACTTCCGTTCGCTCTCCGGGCTTGATATTAAAAATCGTCCAATCACAGGATTCAAGAATTTGATGAAGCCCCCTGCCAGCTCCGCCTTTTTCCTGATTCATTTCTCCTGCCCTGTCTTGGTAACAACTCTGAAGATATTTGATGATTGTATCTCGCGACAAGGCCCCGAAAGGGTCTTGAACGGAGATGGCGAGAAGATTTCCGTCCATTCCAAAGCGCAGTGTCGCAGCTTGAGACACATGCAAATCAACCTGTGTCGTGCGCGGCAGGTGATTGTAAAGTGGTTTACCTAAAGCATCCACCGGCGCATCGTAGATCGCATTCATCATCATCTCTTCAGCCGCAACCTGCAAACGATCCAACAAGGAGCCGCGGATCCCAAGAGATTTAAAGTGTGCGAGCATTTTTTCTCGATTTGAGTCTCTTTCCGTCGAACTGCCGATCGTCAGAGATTTGATATCTGTTCCCCAAGCCAAATACTTTTCGACTCCAAAATAGGTCTGATGCAAAATCTTAGTCAAAGTGGTCAGTATGCTTTTCACTGTGCTGGCTCGGTCTTCTGGATTTCGCGTGATCACATTTTGCACAAAGGGCAAGCTCAGAAGTTTTTCAAAATCGATATCTGAAGCTGCCACTAAAACAGTTTGCCCTTTGAAATTCTGCGTCTGAGTCCAATTCAGAAACTCGACCGAGGTTTGATCGCAAAAAATCACATTGGGAACTTTGTCGGAAAATATTTTCTGAGCTTCTTCGAGATTGCTTGCAATCATCAACTGGACACCGGTGCTGCCGACTGCTGTTTTAATGATATTTTGTTGTTTCTTGTTCGGCTCGAGCAAAAGAACTGTCTGCTGGATCGGCGAACTTTCAGCTCGCAAGAAATTCATTTGAGCCGCTGATACCAATTCCAATTCGCGCTTCGCAGCCTTCAATTCACGAGCTGTGATTTCGTAGAGCTTCGCCTTCTCATTAGTTTTGAGCAGTCGATCAGTGAGAACTCCGGAAAAAATTTTGTAAAGCAAAAACTGAAAGCGATCGCGCTGATTGGGTTGTACGTGGGCAAAGTCGTCGACAGAAATGTAAAAACACCTGACGGCCGTTTGAGCTTTGATTTGTGCACTGACGGGTTTCGCTGAAAGAGTGCTCATCTCGCCGAT
>JAYUCD010000343.1:0-2614 GCA_043740515.1 Bdellovibrio sp.
GGTTGCGCACCCGCAGCAAAAAAGCGGCAGGATAAGCCAGACTTTCGGACTGAAACCCTCAGCAGTTTCTATAACCATTCAAAAAATCTAGGTTTTATAAAAACAAAGGATTTGGAGAAATCCAAGCCCTTGAATTATAACGCAAGTCTCAACCAAATAAGGGAAGGCACCCTAGACCCTAGAACTGTTTGGCGAGTTCGACGAAGGTGCGAATCATGGAGCCGGATGCGCCTTTCTTTGGGCAGTAGGGGAGTCGATTTCCGACAGACCAGGCGGTACCGGCGATATCGAAATGGGCCCATGGAATTCCTTCGCCGACGAACTGCTCGAGGAAGGCGGCGGCCGTTGCTGAGCCAGCGCCTTTGCCTGAAGAAATGTTCGAGAGATCGGCGTAAGTGCCCTTCATGTCTTTCACATGAAAATCAGTCAAAGGCATGTTCCAGACCCACTCGCCAGAAACCCCAGCAGCAGCTTCGATTTTCTTTTTCAAGCCAGCATCGCGAGTAAAATATCCGGTGTGCAAATTTCCAAGTGCCATGACAATAGCGCCAGTCAAAGTCGCCGCATCGATAATCACCTGCGGCTCCAGTTCGCTCGCATAAGAAAGTGCATCGGCCAAGATCAAGCGACCTTCGGCATCTGTGTTATTCACTTCAAATGATTTTCCGTTGCGTGCAAAGTGCACATCGCCTGGCTTGGTTGCTGATCCGTTGATCAAATTTTCAGTTGAAGGAACCAAGCACACCACATTGATTTTCAATTTCAATTTGGCAATCGCGAGCATCGCGCCGACAACGTTGGCACCGCCACACATGTCGTACTTCATTTCTTCCATTGCAGCGGCAGGCTTGATGCTGATTCCACCGCAATCGAAAGTCAGGCCTTTACCAACAAAGACGATCGGCTTCTTGCCCGCAGCAGCGCCTTTGTATTCAAGAATGATAAAACGAGGATCTTGATCAGAGCCTTGAGAGACTCCGTACAAGCCGCCCATTTTTTCTTTTACAATGCGAGCCCCATCCCAAATTGTCGCTTTGATACCTGTGCCTTTGACAGCCGAAACAATCGTGTCGGCCAAAATCGAAGGAGTCATCAAGTTGCCTGGCAAGTCTCCCAGACGACGAGAAAAATTAACCGCCTCGCCTAAAATCAAGCCTTCTTGAAATGCTTTTTTCACAGCGGCATCATTCGCTTTGGCAGTCAAAATTTTGAACGACAATTCTGCCGCTGGTTCGCCGCCCGCCGAAATTTTAGTCGTGCTTTTAATTGTGGATTTGATTGTCGACTTGACCGTAGTCTGGACGACTAACTTGGCAGCAGCGCCGTCTTTTTTCTTCGATTTCAACTCGTCAAAATTGTAATCTGTCAGGATCAGGCCCTCGGCGAAAGCCTGAATGAATTTTGGCAGAGACCGGTCTTGTGTCATTCCATCAAATTGAACGCAGGCATCTTGTGCTTTCAAAGATTTCACCGCAGAATAAACACAAGAGGCTGCTTGACGAATTTGCTCAGGATCTTTTGCTTCACCGAGACCAACGACCACGACATGGCGAAAGCCTTCAAAGTCGATGTCCCGAAATGAGACAAGCTCTTGTGCTTTAGGTGACAATTCTCTGCTGTCGATGGCTGTTTTTAAGCGCTGAGATAAACCGGGGTGAGTAAGTTTAACACCTTCGGTTTTTCCCTTCTTCGAACTGAGCGCGAACGCAACCAAAACTGATTCAGACTGAGACGTTTTTGTGACTTCGATTTTCATAGCACTTCCTTTGCATTAACTCATATCAATAAGAAATTGTAATAAGACACTGAACATAGACCTAAGGCGATTGAAGCTATGCTGTTTTTAGCCGAAAAGCAAATACAGCAAGTCGACACAACAGGAGAACACCGTGGGACTGATTCCATACGTCATCGAGCAGACCTCTAGAGGCGAACGCAGTTATGATATTTATTCAAGATTGTTGAAGGATCGCATTGTGATCCTGGGTTCAACGGTCACTGACGAAGTGGCAAACACTTTGATCGCCCAATTTCTTTTCCTTGAGGTCGACAACCCTGAGAAAGATATCCACATTTATATCAACTCGCCAGGTGGATCTGTTTCCGCAGGCTTGGCGATTTATGATATGATGCAATTTGTGAAGTGCGATGTTGCCACTTACTGTTTAGGTATGGCAGCCAGCATGGGATCGCTTCTGTTGTCAGCTGGAACACAAGGCAAGCGCTACGCAATGCCGAACAGCCGCATCATGGTTCATCAACCACATCTCGGTGGTGGTGGAATTGGCGGTCAAGTGACAGATATTGAAATTCACGCCAAAGAACTCGTGAAAACCAAAGAAAAACTGACTCGGATTTACGTTGATCACACGGGCAAAGACTATGATTTTCTCGCCAAAACAATGGAAAGAGATCATTATCTCAGTGCAGATGAAGCGAAATCTTTCGGCCTAGTTGATCATGTTGTTGAATTCAGAAAGAGCAAAGGAACGAAAATATGAACACAAAAGATTCGGGCGCTTTACGTTGTAGTTTTTGCGGAAAAGGTCAGAAGGAAGTTAAAAAACTGATCGCCGGACCTGGTGTGTACATTTGTGATGAATGTATTGATCTC
>JAYUCD010000344.1:0-4927 GCA_043740515.1 Bdellovibrio sp.
GGCAAATACCAATCTACGTGCCCATTTTGCGAAAGGTTTTTACAATAAGTGGCTCCCTCATAGGGACTGTCGGCATTGCCATTCAATGCATACAATGAGGAAGTATTCGTTCGTCCGGTGGAAGCCCCTACAATATTGGTAACTAGAGCGAGTTCGGTGATTTGATTTGTAAATCTTCTTCAGTTATCCACAAGTTTTCGATATTTTCAGGCAAAGCTCTGTGGATAACTGGCCCAGTTCTCGATTATCATCCTAAGACCCCCAACCGTCACGCCATCTGCAGTTGTTGCTCGTTTAATTTTCGCAGAGCTTTGCACAGATTGAAGCCCAAGCACGAGCGATGGCCAGACATCTCCATGGCCACTGTGGATTTCACATTGGGTTTGTTGAAGCCATATTTTTTTGATTTCACTGATCCAATCACGCCTTCCACCTGGGCCCGCTCTCGGCGGATCGCTTCCGACATTTTTTCTGACACCGACCACTTGGCTTTCCCAGTCGGAGCAATGCCCACATTCTTTACACCAAGTTTCTTGGCCCGCTTGATATTTGCCTTGCTGTACCCACCGCGATCGAAGCCATAGGTTTTTGGGGCTTTGCCGAAAAGTTCGATATGCTCTTTGATGGATTGCATGCAAAACTTTTGATCTGAAGCATTCACTCCACCATTGATCAAAAATCCTAAAACAAAGCCATCGATCCTGTCCATGGCGGCTTCGATCAGCTCCGGCCATGGAGTCAGGTCTGTCAATTGAACCAACTCGTGTTTTTCTTTGATGGAAATATGCGTGCTCTTGGGATGATGACCATCGAAAAGGCCCATCTGACGGGGATTTGCCATAAATCTTCCTCTGAAGTATTGATAATATTTGCACCAACACAGAATGAAAGATCCAAAAAAATAATCAAGCACTTACAGGGAAAATGCTGCTTAACTCCGAACTCGCTCTATTTAAAACCCGTAATCGACGGAAGTGAATCCTTCCACCATGCTCTCTCGGAATGGCAGGCTCGGGAAGAGACCCAGAGGTGAAGATTTGGATTCGAAATAGGTAAACCGATAACCGGTACCAATCGAATAACGTTGAGAAAAGTGGTAGTGCAGATTTCCCGTGAGCACAGCCGAATGACTTTGATCAAAATCTTGACCATAGATCCATTCGCCGCCGCCGCTCCAATTGTTGAAAAGCGGAAACTCGAGCGAAGCTCCAATTTTTATCAGATCATACTGATTAACGTAAATTCCTCCGCCAGAATTTCGATATCTTTCAAATCCAACAAATAAGGAAACTTGAAACTCGCGTAAAAAATTCAATGGAAGCCCTTGGGTCAAGCGATAATGATATCTAGCTTCAAGATCATTCAAAGCAGCTTGATTGGAAGCAGAGGAGTTCAATCCACTGAGGCCCACTTTGGCGATTGCTTCGATTCCCTGATTTTGTTTCCAGTAGATTCCCCCTACCGACAAACCGAGTGCATAGGGAGTTTGCTGAGCTTGTGCAAATTGCTGAGACGAAAAAGTGGACCAAGTAAATCCTGAGAACGACAATTTTGAAAATTTATAAGATTCATTCAAATGTCCTAACAAAGTTTCGTTTTGGATTTTTGATTGGCTGCTAGCTTCCTCGGAGATTGAATCGGGATCACGATTGATAGCTATTAATTTTTTACTGTCTTTAACTAAAATTTGTGTGCTCTTAGAAGCAGAACTTTCTTGGCCATATTGATTTTTGGTCCACGCTCGTGCTTGAAATCGTCCGGCGGATTTGGGTTGCCAAGAAACTTCGTCGCCCTCAAAACCTTGAACTAGGTTTTCGTCTTCATCAGAAATTTCAATTCGTATTTTCAAACCTTGTGACTGCCAAGCGAGCCTAATCGTGTCTCCAACTTCTGCCTCGGCTTGAGATCGAAGCAGACTAGGAGTAGCGGGCGGCGTCGGTTTGAAGACATCAAATTTAATCGATTTTGACCAATCCGATAGCTCTTGCTGGGCCGACACAGTTTGAAATCGATAAAAATATCTTCCTGGCTGAGAAAAAGAAAGACTGACAACAGGGCGTGGAGAAAAGGCGCTTCGGGTGCTCTCGGCTTGGAACTGGGGAGATCTGGAGTATTGAATAACAAATCCATGTGGATCTGAAATTGAGCTTTGAAGCAAAACCGATATCCAGCTCAAATCCGAGATCAAAGGAACACGATTGACTGAAGTGACAACCGAAGGTTCTGAGTTGCGCAAAAATTTTGTATCGACGAAAAATCTTTCGGGTTGACTGAAGTTTCTATCATCGAATGAAACTCGCCAGAAATTTTCGCCGATAAAAGATTCGGTAAGCTGCAAAGTTTCTGAATCACTGACGTACTGAAATTTTCCGTCGAAATTGGAATTGGTGGCAACTTCAATGTAGGCTTTCGAGGATTTGGATGACTTCCATTTCAGTGGATGATTCAATGGAACTCGGAAGGGCTTGTTCTCTCGATCTGCGAGCTGTTGATTTTTTTGGATGTTATAAATATCCGAAAATTTCCAGGTGTAGGTGAGCTGAGAGAAATCATTGTTGAGAAAAGGCAATACAGTCGGAATTTGAACTTCAGGTTCTGCGACCAGTATCGGCTCAGAAACTTTTGGCAGATTGATGATTGAATTTGTTTCTAGTTTTTCATCCAAAAGATGATCGTGAGCAAAAGTTGCTTTGCCCTTCAAGAGTTTTAGCTTGGGCTTTTGATCCTTTCCCATGAAAACCTGCACCTCTGATTTTTGTCCTTTGATCTCGGTGACCTGACCGCGCACGGAAAATTTCATGCTGCCATTGACTTTGACGACGAAATTTCCAGACTGAAAATTGACCAAGTTTAGATTTTCAACCTCATTTTTTTCAAAGACAATGAGCGAGTTAGATCCGACCACGATCTGATTTTGATTTTCTAAGTCAACTTTCAGGCTGGATTCTGGACCTGCGAAAAGGGAGTCTCCCAGATGAATGCTTTGGTCGACATGAGATTTGTACCAGTTCAGCTCTCGCTTCAGTCGCAGTCGAGTGTCATTTTCTTGCGCCACAATTTTGCCGATCACAATTTCTTCGGAGGCCAATTTCAGCCGACTGAAAAGCCATTTATCTCCAAAAGGCGAAAGCAAAAAGAGACTCATGAGGCATGAAATAAGTGCGCCCCAGAAAATTTTCTTTTCTGTTTTCGATAAGTCTTTGTAAATTTTCATTAATCTATCGCATTTAACTCCTTAATCTCAGGAGCCTCATCGGATAAAACTGAGTTTCTTCCAAGGCTTGAGTTGACTGACTAGACCAAGGCCTCAAGCATCAGCTTGAACCTTTATAGATGTAATTTTAGGGAGAGCCTCGCAATAAAACCCACGATTAGATGGACCGGTATGGATTGAAGGGCTGCTGGTTTCCAGTGCGATCCTGTGAGCTCCAGAAAGGCACGATTCCGGATTTCTACCCTAGACTTCGGCACGTCCTGGTACAACGGAACGTTGCGTGCATATCGCTGACCGTGAAGGTTCTGGCCAGGCGAAAGTGTCGCTTTGCCTAAACTTACTATCTCACTTCTTTTCTAGCAACGGACGGTGATAATCCGCAGGCACTTTTAATCCAGTGAAAAGACCCTCGAGCTGGTCCGCCGTCAATGGACCAACATCCTCTGCTTTCGAAAGAGCCGCAGCTGCTTGAACGTAATCCGAGCGAGTCGGCTTCATATGCTTTTTCATTTCTGCATTTAAACTCTGCCAGCTCTCGGGCGAAAAATCATGATCTACGTTAGCATGATGTATTTCGGTCACGATGTAAGCGTCGCCATCCTGGCACTCTTTGGCTCAATAAAGAACTCTTAAGAAGTTTTGAAATTTCAAAAGATGGCAAAGTCACGCAACTTCCGAAGTACACTTCAGGCCTATTGAAAACGGGAAGCTTTAAGCCAACCGGAAAAACCGCCAAAGATCTAGGGATTCAGATCGTAGCCCACGAAACAAATTCTTTTTTAGCCTACGAGTCGATCACAAAATCACACACCGGAGAGCCGAATGTGCTCATCTCAAGAAATAATGCCCAAGGCGAAGCTGCGGCTTACGGGGATGGTTTTTACACGCAGACCGGACTTCTTGGAGCTCGCGGCACTGGTTTAACGATTAGATTTAATGCGACCCGCGCGCTCAGCAGCAAAAAGATTTTAAGATGCACCTCAGTTAGCTCCATTGCGAGCGCAAGCAACTCTGTTGCATCGGCAGCGGGGGTGACATCTTTATCGATTGCTTGTCCACGTGGTCAGTATATGAGCGCCATCACAAATGGAAAGTATTGCGAAGGAGACAATTGCATTGCTTGCTCTGTCGGAGCCTCTTGTGTTGGAGCCCCGATACCGTGGCCGCCATTCGGCAGGTGTGGGAGCAGGACGGCTACTTGCTCGACCCGCACGGCGCGGTGGCCTACGTGGCGCTGCGCCGCTACCAGGCCCGGCATTCGGCAGCAGCGGGTTTCCTGCTGGCCACGGCCCACCCCGTCAAGTTCCCGGCGGTGGTGGAGCCGGTGCTGGGCCGAGCCATCGAGCTGCCCGAAGTGGTGCGGGCCTTGCAGGGCCGCGCTAAACGAAGCGTGCCGTTGGCGGTTGATTACGAAGCGCTGAAAGCCTATCTGCTGTAGCAACGCGCCCTGGCGCATTCGGCGTTTGGGTTGGCCCTCCAAAATTCGCGTAAACCTGGCTTGCTATTTCTGATGCTGAAAGAACTGCTGCTTAAAATCATTGCGTGGCACCCGCTGCCCGAACGCACCCGAATGTGCGTTGCCCTGATGCTGGCCCTCATCGCCACGGCCTGCCGCCCCGACCAGATTGAACACCTCAAAGACCACAAGCGCATCGGCATAGAGGCCGAAAACTGGGAGGTGAAGCGCATCATGCCCAAAGACTTATTGCACGC
>JAYUCD010000345.1:0-2111 GCA_043740515.1 Bdellovibrio sp.
GTGGTTGGGATTTGCACCTCTCAACAATCGAAAATTCAAAGAAATTAATCAAGCTCTAAGAATGAAAAGTGATCTCGATCTCCGAACTCGCTCTAGATAGGAGAAAAGTCTGCCAGGTACTGATTTAATTTTTTCAAAATCAAAGGCGGAGCCATGATTCGCACGATGAGTGCCAAGACGATCAGACTCCATAAAATTTTAGAACGCAAAAATTTTTGTGCGGAGGTTTTTAATTTATTCATTTTTTACCCTGGGCCGAAAGCAGTGAGCTGACATGCGCTCCGACAAATGTAATCATCGCCGAATAATAAACCCAGATGAGCAGAACGATCACAGAGCCAGCCGCTCCGTAAGAAGATCCAACGGCACTGTTGCCCAAGTACAGTCCAATCAATTCTTTCCCAACAACAAATAGAAAAGCTGTGATCAAACCACCATGAAGTGCAACTTTCCAACTGACTCGAGTATTAGGAAGATAATGAAAGAGTAAAGTGAAGAGCCCGATATAAGAAACCAAGGAGGCAAGGATATTAATTAGACGAACGATGGAGGCATGATCAGATTGAACAGCGACAGAAATAATCGAAGAGGCAATCAAAGAGACAATCATGATGAAAATAAAACTGAGAGCAAACCCGACATGTAAAAACTTGGCTTTGACAAAACCCCAGACGCTGTGAAAAAGAGTTTCCGATGCCGGAGTTTCGAACTTGATTTCAAAAATTTGATTCAAGGCACTTCGCAACTCGCCAAAAATCAAACTGGCCGACAACAGCAAGGTGAGCAGGCCAAAGATGCCAGAGGTCGAAACTAAATCCGGCCGATCTTTCGCCGAGTTGATAATCATTTCGATGGCTTTTGCTGCATCGATTCCGACCAAAGATTCGGTTTGAATGACGAAATTTTTTTGCACCGACGGACTCAGTCCGGCCGAGAAGGTGATAAACAAAATCAAGAGCGGAGCCAGAGACAAAGCTGTGTAAAATGCCAAAGAGGCTGCCAAAGTTGTGGTCTGATCCCGGTTGAATCGTTCGATGAAAGAGGCGGCAAAATTTTTAATATTTGAAAGACTCAGCTGCATCCGCTTAACGAATGCATAAGCCATGCTCATCGACACAGTCGCGAGGCCTTAAATTCTCCTTGTACTAGGCTCGAGAAGCTCTTTTCACGGGGCAATTTTCTACTGGGCTAGCCAATTCTGACAGGAAGTGAACGGAGGGCGGGGATGCCTTGGCACCAAGTCTGCAAAATCAAACTCAGGAGGTTTCGAATGGCTTCACCAGGAACGGTAAAACGCAAGCAATTGCATGACCCAAAGGAACAAAAAATAGTAACGACTCACCATGAACGAGAAAAATTTTTGCTGGATCAAATGAATGTCCAAGGAGCTCGGAAAATTCTTTCAACTTGGGAATCCGATGGCGGAAACGTGCCAGCCGAAGAGCAGGTTTATCTGATCAACGGCGAGCTTCGCCAAGGTCTTTGGGCTTCAGTTCAGCACAAACTCCAGCATTTTTTCCAAAAGAAGGCAGATCATTGAAGCGCGTCTTTTAAGTGAGATTCCCGTTAAAGCTGCTTAAAAGCTACTTAGGCAAATTTCCCAGTACTTTTCACATGGAAATGTGTAGCTTTGATTAATAAATTTGACTCCCGAGCCAGGCTCCGACAATTTCAATGCTCGAAGCAGCACGAGTGAAAATCTCTCGATAGCCAATTTAAAGAAGGTGAGTGATATCGCAATGTCTCGACCACACCCTATTTTAATTCAAGGCGGAATGGGCATTGCCATTTCGGATTGGAAGTTAGCTCGAAGTGTATCGCTTCTAGGTCAGCTAGGAGTGGTTTCGGGAACCGCCATTGCCACTGTCCTTATCCGTCGTTTGCAAGACGGAGATCTTGACGGACAAACGCGATTTGCGCTTGGACACTTTCCGTCTCAAGAAATCGCGCAGAAATTACTGGAGCTCTACTTCATCGATGGTGGGCGGGGCCCAGGCACTCCTTATAAGCGAACGGTCATGTACACCATTCAACCGACAATTGCTTTGCTTCAGTTGACGGTTGCCGCGAGCTTCTGTGAAGTTTTCTTAGCCAAGCATGGACACTCCGGT
>JAYUCD010000346.1:0-7262 GCA_043740515.1 Bdellovibrio sp.
GGTGCCTTGAGTGGAGTCATGGCATTTTATGCGGCCTTTGAGAAAAAGCGCCGGGTCGCCTTTTTTTATTTTATCTCGCCACTGCCAGGCTACTTCGGCTGGATTTATCTGCCGACGCTGATGATCTTCCCACTTTGTTTTCTTGCCGACTTTGCTGGATACCTCAGTACGCCGACGGAAATCGGCACTGGAATCGCCTTTGCAGCCCACATGGGCGGCGCCATTTTCGGCTCGAGCTTCGGCTTTGCCCTCAGAGCTTTCCGTAAAAATCTCATCCTGCAATGGCTCCGATAGGCACCGTCTTTCCTGCCTATTCGGCCGGCGCGAATCCTCTTCGGAGAGTGTTTTCGGTCACGCAGCGGGGCTCGAGAAATTGCTTGAGATAATCTGGGCCGCCGGTTTTTGATCCCACTCCGGACATTTTAAATCCGCCGAAGGGATGACGATCGACCATGGCGCCGGTGATGCCGCGGTTGATGTAGAGATTTCCCACTTCGAATTCAGATTTCACTTTGGCAATGGTGGCGGGGCTTCGAGAAAACAAACCGCCGGTGAGAGCGTATTCGGTTCCGTTTGCGATTTCTAAAGCGTGGTCAATATTTTTAGCTTTGATCACAGCGAGCACCGGTCCGAAAATTTCATTTTGTGCAAGCGTTGAACCAGGCTCAACCGCAGTGAAAATTGTTGGAGGTACGAAGTAGCCTCCAGTCAAAGTTGGAGCTTGGTAAAGCAACCGATTCGTCTTTTTTGCTTCCTCAATCGTGCACATGATCCGTTGAAATGCTTCTTCATCGACCACAGGCCCCAAATAAGCATTTGGATCTTCGGCTCTTGCTTGCACCAAACTTTTCGTCGCCTCGAGCAATCTCGCCTCAAATTTTTCGTAAACTTCCTCAAGCACAATCAGTCTTGAGCAAGCCGAACATTTTTGACCAGCAAAACCAAAGGCCGAGTAAAGAACTCCGTCCACGGCTTCATCGAGATCGGCGTCGCTATCAATGATCACAGCATTTTTTCCGCCCATTTCGATAATGCATCGTTTGACTGAAGTTTGGCCGGGCTTGTGCACAGCCGCGTTTTGCAAGATATGAAGTCCCACTGCTTTTGAACCAGTGAAGGCAATCGTCGTCACGTGAGGATGCTGCACAAGATACTCGCCAACTTCCTCGCCGTAGCCAGGTAAGAAGTTGAAAACTCCTGGGGGAAATCCTGCTTCTTTTACGATCTCCATCAATCCTGCTGCCACAATCGAAGACTGCTCAGCTGGCTTCATGATCACGGTGTTCCCAGTGACAACAGCGGCGACGGCCTGTCCAGTGAGAATAGCCAAAGGAAAGTTCCACGGCGCAATCACAAGGCAAACTCCGCGAGCTTGATATTCGTACATGGACAATTCACCGGGGACATTGCCAACTTTTGTGCCTTGAGAAAGCTCCCGCATATGCCTTGCGTAGTAGCGCACAAAATCGATCGCTTCGCCAACATCACCATCGGCTTCCGCCCAGGGTTTTCCAGTTTCGAGAACCTGAGTCGCACACAGTTGGAAGCGATCTCGAGTCATCAAATCTGCAATTTTTTCGATCAGACGGGAGCGCTCTTCCGCTGAAACTTTTTTCCACTGGGAAAAGGCGTTGGATGCCGCCTGAAAGGCAAGCTCAGCCTCAGCGGTTCCAGCCATGCAAACTTTGCCCACGACTTGATCGGACTGCGACGGATTGATCCGAGCCAAAGTGCGCGCCGTTGTCACGTCTTTGCCATTGATATGCAATGGATAAGTCTTCCCAAGATTTTTACGGGCCGATTGCAAAGCCTGCAGCATCGCTTTGCGATTTTCAGGCAGCGCGAAATCTTTCAAAGCTTCATTGTGAAAACGATTTTCCGTCTTCAAGTGAGGACTGGTTTTCTGCAGATTCAAATTTGGATCTTTCAAAAGTACATCGGCGGTTTGACCATCGGCAAATTTTCCGCGCAGCCAGGACTCATTGGAAGTATTCTCCAAAAGTCTTCGCACCAAATAGGCCATGCCGGGAATCAGTTCGCCGACAGGTGCGTATTCACGGACTCGGTAACCCATATCGACCAAAGATTTTTTGATCGGGTCGGCCATTCCGTAAAGCATTTGAATTTCAAAGCCGTTTTTGGGAACTCCCAATTTTTCTGCAGCCACAATCGCCGCCGAAATCGAGCGCACATTGTGCGAGCCAAAAGCGGCGCGAATGAATTTAAAATTTTGCAGTAAGAAAAGCGCGCAGGCTTCAAAGTTCGCATCCGATTCTTGTTTGTTGGTATAAACTGGAATTTCCCAGCGCCTTTGTTCGGCCTCAACAGTTTCGTAATCCCAGTAAGCACCTTTCACCAAGCGAATGGTCAGGGGAGTTCCACGCTCACGCGCAAACTTGGTCATCGTTTGAACATCGGCTAAAGAGTCCCGGAGATAAGCTTGAATCACACAACCGAAATGTCGGTAAGAACGAAACTCGGGCTCCATCATTAAATCTTGGAAGACTTCCAAAGTGAGATGCTTCACCGAGTACTGTTCCATATCTAAATTGATAAAAACATTTTTCTCGATAGCCAATTTCAAAATCGGTCGCAAGCGGTCTTTCAGTTTCGCTTTGGTCTCATCCCAAGCTTTGTCATTGATTTGCGAGTACAAAGCCGAAAGCTTCACACTCACATTCACTTTCGGCAGTGCACCTTCATGGTCTTGATCGATTTGTGGAACTTCTTCCCACTTGGCAGCGTCTTTGGCCAACCAGTTGATCAGCTCGAGGTATTTCGCTTGGTACTCGAGCGCTTCCTTTTCGCTCAAAGTCGCTTCGCCCAAAATATCGACGGTGAAGCAGATTTTATTTTTGCGTGCCTTTTTTAAAACGGGGAGAGACTCGTCTGGATTTTCGCCAGTGATAAACATTTTCGCCATCTGAGTGACATTTTTTCGAATCGCGCCGGCCATCAAACCGGGAGCGAGCGACCCCAATCCCAAACCCACATTGAAAACCGGAGGAAGATCTTCGCCGCCCTCGGAAAAATACTCTTTCAAATGCCGAGCCACTTCGCCGCCTGAATTCAGGGCCGGCAAGACATCGACGAAGCGAAACATTTGGGTTTTGAATTTTTCATTTTTCATCGACCAATCCATGATCGATCCGTACCAGAAATCTTTGCTGAAAAGAGAAACCTTGCTCTGGCTCTCCATGCGACGAAAAATCTCTTCACCAACCACCTTAATTTGGGCTTGCTGCTGACTCATCCAATTGTCTCCTTTTGTCTCGCTGGGAGACGAAAGTTTTCGCTCGAAGAGGGGGGAAATTCAAGTCCTAAGCGGGTGGGACTTCTTTTCGGATTTTCCATGTGTGAGTGATCATCCCCTCAATTTCCGCCTTGACGCGGTCTCCCTCTCGTAGAGGGCCCACGCCCGCCGGAGTGCCGGTGAGCAGAAGGTCGCCTGGACACACAGGAAAATGCAGTTTCACGTAATCGATCAAGCTTTCAAACGAGAAAATCATCTGCGAAGTTCGGCCTTCTTGCTTGAGTTCGTCGTCAATCCAAAGTCGAATCCTCAAGTCTTTGAGCTCATCCAATTTTTTCACCGTGAAAAAAGCGGAGACGGCACAAGCATTGTGAAAGGACTTAGACAAGGTCCAAGGCAGACCCGATTTTTTCGCCTCGTTTTGCACTTTTCGATCGGTTAAATCCAAGGCGACGGCGGCCTCGGTCACTTGCAAATAGGCATTAAATTTGAGTGCCAGCTCAACTTCGTGATGAACTTCACCGGTAAAGTAGGGAAGTTCAATTTCCGTCGAGTTCACCGAGGCTGAGCTGCCAGCTTTGAGAAATACCAAGGGCGCCCCGCTGGCTGATGGCACAGCATTGCCCAGTTCTTTGGCATGATCTGAATAACTTCGTCCAATCGCCCAAATGTTTCGAATGATCATAGTTTTAAATTCCTTTGTTTGCGAAATTGCCAAACTCCTGATTGAATTTCAAATTCCACCGACTGAGCTGGCGGCCAAGAATGCGGAGCCTGATTGGAAAAATTGGCATCTCCCGGAATCAATTGTGTCGCTGTTTCAATCCAATCGGCATGAGTCACAAAATAGACCACGCCATCAAAGCGAGCCAGCCGATCGAGGAAGCTTTCGACTCGGCGATCAAATTTGGAAGTGGATTCCGTGCTCTCTCGTTCATTCAAATCCGCGAAAATTTCCAGCTTTAAATTCAATTGCTGGCTGAGTGGCAAAAAAGTTTGCTGAGCCCGCAATTTCGGAGAGCTCCAAAGTGCCGTGGGTTTTGGCAGAAGGCCCGCCGTCAATTCTGAACACAGGGCTTGAGCTTGTTGCAAACCGCGCCCGCTGAGTGGGGGATTTGAGTCGTTAGAATGACTCATTCTTTCGGCGTGTCGGAACATCAATGCTCTCATGCGCTCCACAATAGCTTTATCAGTTTGCCGAGGCCAAGCAGAAATGCTAATGTTTTTGCAGTGAAGACCCAACAAAAAGTTCATCGTTTCGTCACCAATGATTTCACTGTGCGCGTCGCTGCGGTTGACGCGACCGCCGTTGTTTCTGAGATGCAAACAATCCAAAACAGTTTTCCGTTGGCGACAATCGGCGTTGGTCGCGCCATGGTCGGAGCTCTCTTGATGGCAGCTCAATTGAAGGACCGGCAAGAAGTCGGAATTCTTCTCAAGGGCAATGGCCCACTTGGCAGTCTTTATGCTCAGGCCAGTTACGAGGGAAATATTCGCGGCTACTGTCCTTATCCCCAGTATCTTCCACCCACCGCCGAAGATAATCTCAATCTAAAAAAAGCCATCGGCTTCGGTCAGATCACCGTTTCCAGGCAGCAGCCTTTTCAGCGACAACCATTTTCAGGCACGGTCGAAATGGCTTCCGGCGAAGTCGGCGACGATATCGCGCACTACTTGCACCAAAGCCATCAAATTCGCTCGCTCGTCAATTTGGGAGTTTACCTCGACAGTTTCGGCAAGGTGAAATCAGCCGGAGGTGTGCTAATCGAAGTCATGCCTGGAGTCGAAGAAGAAATCGTCGAAAAAATTCAAGAGAATGCCGATCAATTTAAAAAAAATATCTCCGAAGAAATCCTCAGTGGAAAATCGGCTCTTGATTTAGTGACGCCATATCTGATTGGAATTCCGTTCACCGAAATCGATCACGATCACAGCATTCAGTATTTTTGTCCCTGCACTCAAGACCGAGTCAAGCGAGCCCTGACAACTTTGGGTACAACCGAGCTCGAAGAGATGATCGAGCTCAATGAAACCACGGAAATAACTTGTCAAATGTGCGGTCGCAATTATCAAATCACAGTGCCCGAGTTGCAAGATCTGAAAGAAGAGATGCAGCGAAATTCCCTGCACTAAAAAATTTTCCCGAGAGGAAGTGAAGAGATGGTCATCCACTGGAATGTGAGCCCGGAAATTTTTTCTTGGGGACCTTTGCATCTTCGTTGGTACGGATTGATGTTCTTAAGTGGCTTCAGCTTAGGCTACCACTTTATGAAAAAAATCTGTCTAAAAGAGGGAAAGCCGGTCGAGAAACTGGATTCCTTGCTGGTTCATTTGGTTCTCGGAACCACCATCGGAGCAAGGCTTGGTCACTGCCTTTTCTACGATCCCATTTTCTATCTTTCGCATCCCTTGGATATTTTTAAAATCTGGGAGGGCGGTCTCGCCAGTCACGGCGGCGGCCTCGGAGTGATCATCGCTCTGCTTTTGTTCGTCCGCAAAAATCCCGAGTTTCCACTTTGGTGGCTGCTCGATCGCATCGCAATTTTTACGGTCATGACGGGAGGCTTTATTCGGCTCGGAAATCTGATGAATTCAGAGATCATCGGGCGAGCCACCGGAGCCGATTGGGGAGTGATTTTCGAGCGAGTTGATCAGGTCCTGCGTCATCCGGCCCAAGTCTACGAAAGTCTCTGTTATTTCATCATTTTCGCGGTCGCCTATAAGCTCTATTTGCGCAAAGAGGCTCGGACTCCGAAAGGCTTGATCTTTGGCTTCGTCTTAGCCTCCATCTTCATCTGTCGGTTTTTAATCGAGTTTTTAAAAGAAAACCAAAGCGCCTTCGAGCAGGATTTACCTCTGAACATGGGCCAGATTCTCAGCGTTCCATTTGTGCTCGCTGGAACTTTTTTCGTCATTCGAGCTCTGAAAGCGCCTCAAATTGTGAAGAATTAAGGAAAAATTCATTTTACACAGTGCAAGTTTACCTCAATAACTAGGACATGAATAATAATGACCCTCAATTGAGCTCCCTCGGAGCTGTATCACATTCACACGGGATCAATATGTCGACTGAAATTAATTTACGAGTTCTTGTGGTCGAAGACGAATCAGAAATCCGCGAATTTCTTGTTTCCCAATTTATGGAAGCCGGAGCTCAGTCCAAAGGATTGCCTTCCGGCGAGCAAATTCTGCAGTCACTTGAAAGCTTTCAGCCGAATATTATTTTGCTCGATCAAATGATGCCCGGTAAATCCGGCAAAGATGTGATCAAAGAAATCCGCAGCCACACTCGCTTCAGTGAAACTCCAATTATGATGGTCACCGGTCTCGACGGCGAGACAGAAAAAATCCAGGCATTAGAGATGGGTGCGGATGACTATGTGACCAAGCCTTTCTCAGTGAAAGAGCTGATTGCTCGGGCTCACGCTTTGGTTCGAAGATCGGGTTTGACTCACAGAGCACAACAGAAAAATTTAGTGGTCAAAGATTTGACCGTGGATTTTTCCGCTCACAAAGTCATTTTGCGAGGCGAAGAGGTAGCTCTGACTTTGACAGAATTCAAAATTCTTTGCGAGTTGCTTCGTCAATCAGGCCAAGTTCTCACTCGAGATAAATTGCGCGAAAGAGCTCTGGGCAATTTGAATGTGACGGATCGAACGATTGATGTGCACATGGCTTCCTTGCGCAAAAAATTAAGCGACATGGGTGATTCCATCGAAACAGTTCGCGGCGTCGGTTACCGAATGGCCGTGTAATCAGCCATTCAAATCAGTCTTCCAAGCATAAGTCCCATCTAGCATAAGAAAAACTAATACAAAAACAAACTGCCTGATTTTGCGCGGACAGGAAGGAAAGAGCTTTTCAGCTCCCCTTCCAGCAGGCGGGATAGGGTGATGGGATTGTTTGGCCACCAGATCTCCGCGAGGGCGGGAGGGCCAGGTCACATAGTTTACTTATAGCAAGGTCCTGGCCAGCCCTTTCGGGATCAAAGTGACTCCAGTCCATTTTT
>JAYUCD010000347.1:0-2377 GCA_043740515.1 Bdellovibrio sp.
GAGAACAAGAAAGCGATCATTCCACCATGATTGTATTGGTCGCGATTGTCAGACATAGACGACAGAGCTCCTCATACGCAGGCCAGCTGCAGCGTGATACTTATCAGTATTCTCAAATACTGAATTCGATAGTTAACGAAACTTTCACAAGTTAATGGAAAACGAAAAAATGGGCAAGAAGCGCGAGGCCCGCTTGCCCTATGACAGATTGCGAAATAAGAGATGCGCCGTCAAGCTAGTGGTTGAAAAACTGATCCACAGTCTCAGTAAACAAGTTTGGATTTTCGGCGTTGGTACAGTGACCTTGTCCCTTCAAGATTTCAAAGCGAGCGTTCTTCATCAGTGAGGCCATGGCTTGAGAATCTGCCATCGGAAGTAGCAAATCGTGTTCTCCATGCAACACCAAAACTGGGTGTGCGACTTTTGCGCACTCTTTTTCCGTGTTCAAACCATCCAATGACTTGAGAACCCCAGCACCAACAGTTTTAACGGCCTGAAAAGCGTCTTCGACCACGATCTGGCGAAAAAAGTCTGAACTTGGATTGTTATTATGAATCGTAGCTCCCATCACCATGGCCACTAGATCTTTGTCGATCCTCATCTGCTCAAAGGCGGCCGTCATCGAGTCATCAAACTTGACTCCTTTAGCTCCCACCGGATCTAGGATCACAGCCTTCTTAAAAAGCTGAGGCGCCTTCGCCAGCATCAGAGCAACAATCAGCCCACCCGTCGAGTGCCCAACTAAATTCACAGGCCCAACATTCAATTTTTCAACCAATGAAATAAAGTCGTTCGCAAACAACTGCATGTCGATGTCTTGTTGACCTCGAGGCGCAGAACTTTTTCCGCAACCTCGGAACTCAGCAAGAATCATTGAGCCTTTCAAATTCTTACCTTTGGCTTTGCGCGACCATTGCTGCTCAGCCGGGTACCACCAACGATTTGAGGCTAAATTTCCATGAATAAAGAGAGTGTTTTCTGCCAAAATTCCAGGAAACACTTCGTAATTCATTTCGAAGCCAGATCCGTCGCTCACTGCATGCATTGCCATCAGATTTTTCCTTCTCAGATTTTTCTTCTTAAAGTTTCAATACTGTTTCTGATCTATTTTTGAACCTTGAATTTTCCACCGTCAAATTTCACCACTCCAGATTGTGGGTCGGCTTCATAAATTTGCGATTGCTCAAGCTGTGGATCTTTATCAACGATCAGTTTAACCCATGAGGCTGCGAAAGCGGGAACGGCTTCAGGAATCTTATGCTCTGAACCGTTGACAATCACTTTGGTAGCGCGTGATGCGGCAGATGACTTGTTCCAAAATCCCTCAAGAATATCTCGGGGAATGTACTGATCTTTTCCGGCAATCATCAGATGCAAAGATTTTGCTGGCAGCAAGAGGTATGAAGACGAACTTAAAAAATGGCGAATTCCCTGCGCCATTCGAAAGACTCCCTCGAGCTTGAATGGATTTTCCAAAACACTTGGCTCTGCAGACGGATAAGTTGTGTAGACGATTTGCTTCAAGAAATAATCATAGAGGTCATCGTCGGAATAGGGATTCCAGGGCTGCATTTGTCGAGTGTACCAAACTTGAGATTTGATCCACTGGTCTTGCGATGCCAATGGCTCCGTGAACGGCGACATGGCGATCAAGTTTCCGATCGTCTCCTTGAATTGGTCTGCATAAGCAAACGCCAGTCCGCCACCGTAAGACAATCCAACCAGATTGTAAGGAGTCGGCACCTGCAATTTTTTCAACAATCTATTCAGGTCCTTAGCTTGATCTTCAATTTTAATTGGCGCCAAAATCGGAGCGTACTTGAGCAAAGTCTGCCCCATACCAACTGGATCATAGCGCAAAACTCCAACACCTTTTGCAATCAAAGCTTCTGAAAATTTATCCCAATCCTTAGTGGAATAAGTCAGCCCGTTCAAAAGAACGACGGTTGCCTGTCCTGGTTGAGCATAGCTCCAGTCCACATAAAGCTCTCGATTGGTTCCAATCGATACAAAGCCCTTCTGGCCAGAGGAAGTGTGACTCGCGCGAGGCGCTGCTGCAAAGCTCAAACTACAGATTAATAATCCTAAAACCAACACTGCTATTCGCTTCATAAATCCCCCTTCGGAAACATGGTCTGCTGACCTGGTTGACGCTTAATCTCTTTTTTAAATTTATAAAACGATTCCACCATCGACACTGATCACAGTGGCGTTGATATAAGAAGCCTGTTCACTGGCTAAAAACAAACAGGCGTTGGCGATATCAGAAGTCTCTCCCATACGAGCAACGGGAACTTTTGCGACCATTCCCTCGATGACTTCTTTAGGCATGGCCTTAGTCATTGCGGTGGAAATAAATCCTGGAGCAACGGCATTG
>JAYUCD010000348.1:0-4005 GCA_043740515.1 Bdellovibrio sp.
GATTTGGCATTCACCAATTCACGGAGCTGCAAAATATCTTTGGCATGACGAACAAAACTCAGCGCCACGTAATCGACTTTTTGACTTAGGCCGAAATCAAGATCTATCAAATCTTTAGGAGTCAGACACTCGACTGCCAACATCACACCCGGAATATTCATTCCTTTTCGGTCTTTGAGTGTGCCCCCGTAAGTCACTTGGCAAAAGACCTCATCATCTTTGACATCAAGAACTTTCAATTCCATCAATCCATCATCGAGAAGAATTTTAGTGTCTTTTTTCACGCTCACAGCAAGCTCTGGAAAATCGGAAGGAATCAGGCCAGGCGATCCGATAATCTTTTTCATGGTGATCGTGACTTTTTCACCTTCTATCAATTGAATCGATCCGCCCTCGAGCTTTCCGACTCGGATCTTAGGACCCTGAAGATCTTGCAAAATTGTGACAGGAGCTCTGAGATCCTTAGAGAGCCGTCGGAGATTTTGAATCACCTTGAGATGATCCTCGTGTGCTCCATGGGAAAAATTCAGACGAGCGACATTCAGCCCGGCGTAAATCGCTTTTTCCAAGGCCTCTGGGCTTTGTGTAGCAGGACCGATGGTGGCAACAATTTTAACTCGGCGATTTACTAACATGATGTGCAACTTCTGGTTTAGGATTATTTTTCAAATGGAATAAAGCCATTTGATTGACTTTATTCCATTTGATTTAGACGATCTTGTCATTAGGTCTTTTTATAATAATTTAACTTTTGAGCCAGCGAGGCCATTTGCTCTTGATGTCGCTTCTCTAAACGATCGACTTCTTTTTCGTGCTGCTCCTGCAATTGCGAAATCTTGACATCAAACTTAATGTCTTGAGATTTCAATTCCGTCTGCTCAACTTTTCTCTGACTTGCCAGTCTTTGTTCATAAGTCTCGGCCTGCTTTTGCATTTCCTTTTGATACTTCTGCTCGGTCAGGCTCAATTTATTCTCATATCCCTCGACAGTTGTGTCGAGCTTTTTCATGAGCTTCTCTTCG
This sequence comes from Bdellovibrio sp., assembly GCA_043740515.1. Taxonomy (GTDB): domain Bacteria; phylum Bdellovibrionota; class Bdellovibrionia; order Bdellovibrionales; family Bdellovibrionaceae; genus 21-14-0-10-47-8. Next base: position 1,023 of record JAYUCD010000348.1, read on the forward strand.
GAGCCATGGACTCGCTCATTCATTCGCATATAAGTATTTTTCAACTGCTCCATTTGAGCGACTCGCTGATTTGATAATTCACTTTGATAGGAATCCTTCAAGGCTCCCAAATTCTCTGTGTGCACCCGCTCTTGCACCTTCTGCGCTTGATTGGTTGCTTTGAGAATCTTATCCACGCGCGTTTGGGTGCGCGTATCCAAATGGTCCAATGCATTTCGACTTTCAACAATCAGCTGATCACGATCTTCTCGGTGACGTTCATTGGCAATAATTTCTTCTGTTTTATGTTGCCGGTCAGTCATATGCAAAAGATCATCATTTTTCAAAGTTGACTCAACAATTCTTTCTCGGTTGAGTTCTTTGTTTTTCTCCAGACTACCTTGAGCTGCATCATTGAGCAGACTCATTCTTTCCTCATAGGCACCAACGATGTGCTCTTTTTCGAGATCATTGACTTTCTTATTTGTCATCAACTGAAGCGCGCCAGTGCTTTTCAGTTTTTGGTTCTCACTTTGAACCGAGCGCAGATCACGGTCGATTCGATTGTTGGTTTGGGTTTTCAAATTTTCGTGGGCGGCATCTAATTGCTCAAGCTTTTGCTCCAGGGCCTTATCGTAACGGCCCTGCATTCGATTGCGCGCCGACTTGAGCTCCGTTTCCTTGAGCCCCAACATTTCTTCAGAGGCTTCTTCTTTTTCATTTAGAGAGTTCATCCACTTGGACTGAGCAGAAGAAAACTTCAGATCATCACCGTGTTTCAGATGCTTGACTTCACCCTCTAATGTTTTTCTAGTTTCCTTCAATTCACGCCCCGCCTCGCCCAACTTTTCATCTCTGTTGTCGATGAGGACTTCTCGCTCTTCTTCGTGCTTCTGCTTGAGCTTGTCTGATTGTTTTTTAATCGCAGCTTGCATGTCGGATTTGGTTCGAGTCGCCATATCCGTAAAATTTTCGTTTTGCTGTGCCAAGCTTTTATCAAAGCCCTCTTTCAAAACTTCTTTTTGCTGATTGGCTATTTGACGCTCTTTTTTAATTTCTTTTTCGTAAGTCGAGTTCTCCACATTGCGCCGATTTTCATTCTCCTCAATCTTCTTTCGCAAAGAATCTGCATACAGGGCTCGTAACTTCTCAATTTTGCCCTGATTGATCTGGTCTCGCTCGGTGATGTGATCCGAGCTCTTGCCTTGAAGATCTTTCAATTGCTGCTCGTAATTTTTCTTGAGGTCGCCAACTTCCTGCTCTTGCTGAGCCAGCAGGCGCTTGACTTCTTTTTTATGTCGTTTTGTCTCATCCGATTCGCGAGTTTCATATTCTTCACGCGTTTGGCGCAATTCTTCACTTTGTCGATTTCTATCTGCTGCCGAAATTGAAGACATCCTGTCCTCCCAAATAAAATGAATTTTCAGAGTCAAATTCAGAATATCATGAATTGAATTCAGGACCAAAAAACAGACTCGAGATCTGGTCTGCTTAAGACTTAAAAACGTCAAGTTTTGGACCTTGGTCGCGGCCGAGTGTAGGTGCAAATTTTCTTAATTTTCGGGGAGATTGTTCTTTTCGCGGTACAACCTGCGAAAATTCTGTTCATCTTTTTTTACCAGCTGTCGACGCTGGGAGCTTCGCTGTTGTTTTTCCGCCTGGGAGGCAAGCTGTCTCTCGACAACTGCCTGATACATTTCAGACGCAATCTCAGTTGTGTCGATCCAAGACTGACGATAGGACTTCAACTGCTTCTTCATTTCGGCTGAAGCCAATCCGCAAATGGGTATCCAATTCTTCAGAAATTGAGAGGTTTGAATTGGACGAATGATCCCTCTTTGAATTTTTCCAGATGTTGTCAGACCTCCGTACCAATTTTCAAATCCCAAGGGCAAGGCCTCAGAAGGATCGACCGCTGGTGAATGAAATTTGATCTCCCCGTTTAAATTTTGCAACACGGCGCTGTGATCTTTTTTCCGTTCCATGAAAAACTGTCCATTCAGTTCCACTTTCAGCCTTGGCGAAAGAATCAAAGTCAACTGCTGCGAATCCTTAATCCAAAGACTTCCTTCCATGACCTCGATTTGCGTGGCTGAAGTAAATAAAACGGAAGTATCCGGTGACAAATTAAAACTTTGGCGCTCTCGAGAGATCGTCAGATGACCCGCAAAACTGCCAGACGCAACTCGAAGCTTGCAAGGATATTTTTCTTTCAAAAAACAACCGGCGGGAGAGTCCACGAAGCCGTCGGAACTAACCGCAGCCAGACTGAAAATAGGAAAGAAAGACAGAAAAATGAAAACACTTTTGTTTCGATTTATTTTATTAAAAATTTTGAGAAATGGCTTCACAACCTTCACCTTTTTTCAGAGCTACTGAGATAACTGCAAAAGCTTTTCCGCTTGCGAGTGAAGCTCATGATTGGAGGCAAAGGACTGCATGACTGTCCGATAAACTTCGCTGGCCTCTTCTGTCCGACTGCGAAGTTGTAAGATTTGCCCCATTCGCAACATAATGAAACCCGTCAAATCGTGGTCAGGATAAAGATCAATCATCTGATCGATCACGTCTAAGCAAGCCTTCTGCTCGCCTCTTAAGAAAAGGCTCTCAGCCCAGAAAAAATAAGCCTGTGTCACCATGGGTGAAGTCGGATATTTCTCAACCAATTTTTGAAAAACTTTGCGCCGCAGATGAGTAATCTTTTTGCCGAAACTGCCGCTGACCCTGCTCACTGATAAGATTTGAAAGATCGATAGACTCAGTTGGAGCTTGCACAACGCTTGCTAAGTTTCTGAGGGCCTGAGTCGGTGCAGATTTCTCAATTTTTTTCAAGGCTGGAATCGCTCCCGCAACTTGTTGTTGAAAATCAAAGAGTCGGTTTTGCAGATCGGCTATTTCTAACTTTTCCAAATCAATTTTTTTCTGAAGACGTGATATCGTTCTTTGGTTGTCCCTGGAGGGACTGTAATAATTTTGAAAGACCGAATAGCTTCCCATCAACCCC
>JAYUCD010000349.1:0-5732 GCA_043740515.1 Bdellovibrio sp.
TAAAGTTGGTTTCGCTTTCAGGCTCAGTTTTGCTCAGATTGATTGCGTCAGTTGCAAGATTCTTGGACAAATCTAAATTTGTTCTAGGAAATTTGCTGATAACAGCCGTTTCAAAACGCCGTGAGAGATCGGTGAATCTCATTTTGTAAAGATCGACGTCGACGCCTTTGCCAACGCTGAAAAGCAAATCAAATTGGCCTGTTTTGACATCCGATTTGTTTTGCACCGTTGTTGCCAGATAATCGACGCTTTGCTTGATAGTGATCCCAAGTTTTTCGCGGAGCTGTTTTTCAAATGGAGTTGCAATCAAAGTTCGGGTTTGCATCGTCAGCTTGCCATCGATCATGATCGGTTCAAAATAATAAAGACGAAGCAAGGCTTGGTTGACTTCAAATGCGAAAAGATCTGGATTCACATCTTTTTCAGGCGCCAGGCCGGCTCGCCAATAGGCAGGAACTTTCAAAGGTCGGCCGTCGGGCATTTGGACTTTGGCCAAAGCAATGTCCTTGATATTTTGATAGACGGGAATGCTGCCTTCCACTTTCAAAGGCATGCGGTATTTGATATTGAGGTTTTCATCTAGGTAAACGAATTCAACTCCTTTGAAATCCCCAGCTTCTTTGAGAACACCGACGAAAAGGTAGCCGGTTTTGCCGCTCATATCGAAATCATCAGCAATCAAATTGAACCCAACCAAAGGCTCTGTCAGTTGATCCAAAACAATCTGGTGATTTTCAAAAACATTGTTTTTTAAATTCCAAACGCTCAGCTTGAGATTATTTTTTGCCGGATTTGAATCGTAGGTCCAATATCGAACCTCGTGGGTCATCGAAGGATCGGCAACTGAGAACAATCCTGATTTTTTGATCGTTGCGGCATCCGTCAGCGGCAGTCTCTGAACGGGGAGGCTGAGCATATCGATTTTGAGTAAAAGTCGAGACTGAAAGGATTGTCCATTTACCTCGACTGAGTAGGGAAAAATCGCTTCACTTTGCAAACTTGCAACTCGAGCTGAAACTTGAAATTTGATCTCGCTTGGCGATTCGGAAATTTTTTGAAGACTTGAGATTTGGATATCACTTCTCAAAGATTTGACTTTGATTTGTGCTGAGGATGCACCAATTTTTTCGACGGTGAGTGGAAATTGAAAACTCAAGCTTTTGGTTTGCACAATCGAATCTTCAACTGCTTTGAAAACAGGGGCAACCAGTGTCACCTGCTGAACCTGAACGGCCTTTTCAATATTCAACAACCCAAAGTTCACTTTTTCCGTCAGTCTCGTGGCTGTAGTAAGCAAGCGAGCTCGAATCTTCTCGGCCGACTCGTTCGGGTAAAGCCCCCGCAAAATCGCCGCTGCACCGCTGACGAAAGGTGCTGCTTGTGATGTTCCAGATTTGATTTCATAGCCCTTTGGACCGAACACATGCGAAGTCATCGTCAGCGGCCACGTGCTCAAAATTTCCTGCCCAGGCGCGAGCAAATCAACGTGTCCACCATAGTTTGAAAAGTCGGCGAGAGTCCCATCGATATTCAGGGCGCCGACGCAAATCACGTTGCGATAAGCACATGGATAAATCTGAGCGTCATGGCCATCGTTTCCGGCAGCAGCAACAACGATCAAGCCAGCCGCATGAGCTTTGCTAAAAGCAGCTTCAACTGCGGGTGTGTTGTGGACCCGTGGCCAGCCCATTGAGAAATGCAAAATATCAGCTTTTTTCTCGATCGCAAAATCAATCGCCTTGATCACTCGCCCAGAAATGGTTTCCCTTTTTCCGCTCTGATTGACGTCATCTGGATTATCTGTCGAGCTTTTTTCATTTCCGGCATAAACTTTCAATGGCAAAATTTTAATCCGATTGGAAATCCCAGCGATGCCTTCTTTGTTATTGCTCAAAGCTGCAAGCAAACCTGCCATGTGAGTGCCGTGCCCGACGGTGTCGTTGAGAATGTTGTCTTGAGACGGGTTGTTGCCGGTGAAATTTTTGCCAGGCAAAATCTGACCCGCGAGATCGGGATGATCCGGCGGCCCTGAATAAATTCCGCTGTCTAAAATTGCAACAATAACATCTCTCTTCATTTGCGAATCATAATTTTTCCAACCGATCTGAACGGAAGGATTGGAATCCATTCTTGGTCCTGGATAAATATCTCCGAGGTCCGGAGTGATGCTTTGACCTTGGTTGCGCAGCCCCCATTGGTATCCAAAAAAGGGATCATTGACCGGATTGTTTCGCGTCTCAGGATTCGGATCCAGTGCAGCGAATGCCGTCGATGCAAGTAAAAGTGAGATGATGATTTTAGTTTTCATAAATCAATCCTTTTAAAGTGGGCTCAACAGCCAGCTGATAAAAAATTCGCCGTTGGAAATATCCATGTTTCTTTGCAAGTTGCTCATCGGGCCTTCAGCCTCCAGAGCGCCAATTTGGCCTAAGCTGTTGGATGAAATTTCGTGCTCGCCTTTTTCATCTCCCATTCGAAAGCCATTGATCGAACCTCTAACAAACAGATTCTGAACTCCACCAACCATTTTCTTCACACCTGAGAAGGTCAACTGGCTCTCAGCGATTTCCAAGATTTTTAAAAGCCTGTCGCTCGCTTTGTCAGAATCATAAAGACTCCAAGCTTCGCGCAACTTGTTCAAATCGCCGATCACTGCCGTCGCCCAGGGATTCTGTCGTTGAGAATCCTCACCCAAGGAGACGATGTTCTTTGAGTGCTCATCAAAAATTTGCCGAATTTGTTCTGGCTTCAACGATAGCAAATATCGGAAGGCCTGCTCGTATAGCGCAACTTTCACTTCAATATTGTAAAATTGAATTTTCGAAGTGTCTTTTAAAGTCGGCCGGCTGAAAAGATCGGATTCATACATTTTTTGAATTTCATCCAGAATCAGCTCAGCTTGTTCTTTCTTAATGGACCAGCCCTTCCATCCATAGTGAATTCCAGCGTACATATTGTCCCAACGAAGTGGGCCGCGGCCAGTTTCCTTCGGTGGAATTTCCGCTTCAACGATGACTTGCCGACTGACAGCCTTGCCGCCCAGAGTGTCGGCCGGATTGCCCGAGGTGGTTGTAGCGATATTTAAATTTGTCGTCGGAAAGCGTTCCTTCACAAGAGCGTTGGTAACGTCCAAGAGCAATGTTTGGTAATCCATACCACTGCGCTTTCCTTTGGTTCGTCGGACGTATTGTTTGACAGAGCCTTGTGGATGAGTCACAGAAATTCTATCCAACACGTTGTCTCGGTAATATTTGCCACCAAACTTTGCTCTAAATTCGCGATCCGAGAATTCGTGATCGAGTTGCCAATGCTGAGGTTGTTGCTTCGCAAAAAAGTTAAGCGAAGCGCCTTTGAGCGCGGCAGACACCAAGCGGATATTTTTGAAATAGTCCGGATTGTTCTTCAGGTTTGAATCAATATTCAAACTGAAATAATGAGTCGTCACGGCCCCCTTTTTCCAAGACCAACTGATTTCCGCAATCGGAATAAAAGCATGTGCTCCCAGAGCTAGTGAGAATTCATTGTAAAGTGTCGGATCAAAATAAACATGCACAGTCTTATCGTCTTTGCGATAAATCTGAATTCGCGAAAGGTCCACAAATCGCTCGCGCATTTTTGCATAGAGGCTCGCTCGATCACTCACACCTTTTGTCAGGACAACCGAAATATCTGGACCCACCGACTCGCTCACAATAACCGATTCGCCTTTGCCAAATATTTTATTGAAATTCTCTATTTCTGGTTTCAATTTCAAATCGAGAGCTGTTTGTTCTTCGTCTGTTAGACTTGTCTTTTTCGGGTCCAAGGACAGAATGCTCTGCAAGGGCAAGGTGCTCTGATGTTGGTAGTAAGGAACCATGATGTTGTGAAAAGGTTCTTGAAGACCTGCATTGATCGAACTGATCGGCTTGAGATGAGAAAAGGATTGCATCAGCACAATTTTTGCGTCGCCACTGAGGCCCAATTTTGGAGGCAATCCTTCGGCACGAAAGTGTGTACCAAATCCAACAATTAAATCCAGCGTGTCCACCACTTGGACACGGTTTTCAGCTCCTAGATAATTTCCAGCAATTGTGTCTCGCCTCGGGACCACATGCAGATCATAAATACCAGTCGACCAAAGATGTCGGGGAGTGGGTTTGACTTCTTTTGTTTTCAGAAAATCAGCAAATTGTTTTGCCGACACATCGAGAGCACGATCAAATTCTTTGAATCCAATGTCTGTATGCGGAACATAACGAGTGTTGAATTCAGTCACTGCATTCAAAATTAAATTGCTCAAAGCTTGAGACTTAAAATATCCTAACATTTCTTTTCTTGAAAGGGGAGAGTCAGGATCAACTCCTGAGAAGTGCCGAGCATAACCTGTCCATACGGGTCCAATTAATTTTCCATTGGTCAAACGGTCGCCCATAGAGACACTGAGATTTGATGCCAATTCAGTTGCTGTATCGCCTTGCGCATCGAGATGTGGAACATCAGTCCCCAAGCGGAGCGCGACACGCATAAAATTTCGTCGGTTGATCAATTTTTCAGTTAAGGTCGTCGCGACTTCTTGTGGAAGTTTTGCGCTTCCCACAATATCCTGCCAATCTTGTCTTGTCAGAGCCAAAATCTTGCGTGCGATCCAACGAGCATCTTCATAGCTTGTGGAAAAAACATCGGCGTACTCGTAAGGCATGTAAAGCTGATCGTTGAAAATGCGGGCTCCGTCCGGATCCATCAGATTCAAGCTCTCAGGCGGATCGGTGAGGGCGTAGGGAATAAGCAAAGCATTGAACAGTCGGCGGCCCTGGATCGTCTGATCTGTAATAGCACCTCGAGCAAGGTTGTACATCGAATCCTCAGCCCGATCGATGACGATCAAATCTTGCAAGGTCAAACTGAGATCTTTGGCATCAAGATTTGAAATCACCCAACGGTTGCTCTCAAGGAAGGTGAGATTTTCAATTCGTTTGATGAAATCACTTCGGTCAAATTCGGTTTTGAATTTTACTTTCAAAGTAGAAACTCGGTCCATCGGCGGAATGACATAGCCAAGTTTTCGGAGAAGAGTTTTTCTCAAAAGAAGATTGTGACCTTTGGTATCCAAACGAAATTGGTAGGTGCGAATTTTTCCGCCAGCAAAAGTTTTCTGTCCTATGAAGGCCATGCGGCCGATCGGAACTTCGGTGTCGGAAACGTACTCGACTTGATCATCTGTATTTTGCAGATCAAGAGCTTTCATATCGTCGTAGTAAGCCCGACCTGGTGTTTTGGTGAAGCCGAGAATATGGGCGAAAGAATCGATCTTGGGTTTCCAAATGGCTGAAGTTGTATCAGGATCAAGCTTCGAGAGATCAAAGCGATCACTTGGATTTTTTGAACGCTGAAACCTGGCTTCAGCGTCTAAATAAAGTTTTCTTGCCTCGTCGGGTAAAAGAATCTTTCCATTGTACATGAGATCTGAGCTCGCTTGGCGTTCGTATTTCAAGGGGATGCTTCCGGGCAGATCTTGGAGAGGTGCACCCAAGCCGAGATCGCTCGCAAAGCTCACATTGAGAGTGAACAGGCTGAGGCTCAGAACCAAAGCTTTTGAAAACATAGAAGACTCCCTTTGCAATCGTATAAGGAAGACTTGAGCAAGCTTTGGACCATGAATTTATTACATGCATAACGAAGGTACTTTAGTTGAAATGTCAATGGATGGAGACGAGGCCGATAATGGGCATGCTGTCGAAGTTTTTGACAGC
>JAYUCD010000350.1:0-16652 GCA_043740515.1 Bdellovibrio sp.
ATTAGCGCATCTGGAAACAATGAAATATGTGAAGCCTGGAATGAGCGAAAGAGAAGCGCATGGATATTTTATTTACCAAATCATGAAGCGGGGCGCAGCTCGAGAAGGATACGGTGGAATTTTTGCCGGTGGCAACAACGCCACAACTTTGCATTATGTTTTCAATGATCAGGCTTTGAAATCTGGCGAATTGCTTTTGATTGATGCCGCTGGCGAGTACAATTATTTCACCTCCGACATCACTCGCACCTATCCCATCAACGGACGCTTCAACGAAGAACAAGCTGAAGTTTACCAGGGTGTTCTGAATGTGCAAAAAGCGGTGATTGAAGCGGTGAAACCTGGAGTTGCCTTTCAAGCCTTACATGATTTGGGAACCTCTCTGCTCGTCGACCTTATGTTAGAGCTCGGGCTCTTGACGGGAAGAAAAGAAGATATTCTGAAGACGACCGAACACAAAAAATATTATCCGCATGGTATCGGTCATTTTCTCGGAATGGATGTTCACGATGCGGGTGCCTACTATACGAGGAGAACAGGCGAGCCTCGCGCCATCGAAGAAAACATGGTGTTCACAGTCGAGCCTGGAATTTACATTCCTCAATGGGATCAATCAGCAGCGGAAGAGTACCGTGGAATCGGCATTCGTATCGAAGATAATATTCGAGTCACCGCTCGCGGCTATGAAATTTTAACTGAAAAAGCTCCCAAAGAAATTTCCGATCTGGAAAAAACTATTGGAAGTTACCAAAGTTAAAAGCCATTTAGAAATTCAGTTGAAAAACCAGTTAAATTTGGCGAGTTAGAAATGATGAATCGACCAACTTCGATTTTTGGCCTGCGTGCGAAGCTGTTCTTCAGTCGCAAACAATTCCTGATCCTTTTTAGCCGCGCCAACCGCCAGGCAAAGTCGAGTGGCTGACTCGAGGAGTGCAAAGTCACCCATGGTATTTCCGCAGCAGAAAAAAGGCTTTCGTCCTTTTGCCGCTTGAATCAAAGCAGCTGGTTTTCCCTCACGGTAAGTGATCATTCCTGAATGTTGGTCCGTGACTCGCTCGTTTTCGACTTCAGTGGTGATGCCAAGAACATGATCCGCATCGATCCCCAATTGAAGAGCTCCGGGTTCGACGGCCCATTTGACCGAAGCGGTGATCACGAAGACTTCGACGTTTTTAGCGACTAAAAATTGAATCAACTTTGCCTGATCGGGAAAAATGGGAAGATGTCCCTGATTTTTGACGGCAGCTGTCGCCCACTCGCGCACTTGAGATAACTTTTGGCCTTGGTTGATCTGCGCAAGCCAAAGATAGGCTGCTCGGGGATCACCCGAGTCCTTCCAGTCGCGGTAATATTTCCAAGGGTCTGAAGGTAAATTAGAGAGGTTTGAGTGCGCAACCTGCCACTTGAAAAAATTTTCGCCCAGATCTGTATCCCACAAGGTTCCGTCAGCATCAAAAGCTGCGATAGGTCTAGGATTGGATTTCAATTCTTGATCCAAGGCCTGAGTCAAAAGATCCCAGAATTCTTTGGAAAAGTTTTTGTACTTCATGTCCAGGAAGTTTAGGATCAAATCTCTCGAGGAGCAAGCGATGTCCTTATATTTGCGAGTCATACAGACTTCCGATCTAGAAGAGATCTTAGATTTCGAACAATCTCGTCTTCGCGAAACAGTGACGGACGAAGATGAGAGAATTTTCGCTGCCTGGAATTCCAGATGGCGAAAAGAATCTTTGGAGCATTACATTCCGATGGGATGGAGCTTTCTGGCGAGAGATCGCAATCAAGCGACTGCGCAACTTCCAGAAGGACCTTTGGTTGGCTACTTCATCGCTCAACCTTTGTTATTTTTGGCAGGCCAAACACAATCTCTCTGGGTGGAACACATGCAGTTTCAAGCCTTGCAAGCGCGAGACGAGCTGTGTGATCTTGCCTACAAGCTCTCTCGAGAAAAACACTTTCAAAAGGTTTTATTTCCCGATTCGCCAACCGTGATGAATGCTGTGAAATCCTTTAAGCCCATCGCCTGGAATCCTCAAGTTCTGGGCGTCGCCACAACGAAAGTTTCGACATGAAATCTTTTTCACCACGAGATCGACTGCAAAATATCGCAGCAATGAAATCGAAGAAGTTCGACTTGCTGGTGATTGGCGGCGGAATCAATGGCGCTGGAGTTGCAAGAGATGCAGCACTTCGCGGAATGAAAGTAGCACTGATCGAGGCAGCCGACTTTGCTTCAGGCACAAGCTCTCGCTCAAGCAAATTAATTCACGGTGGAATTCGTTACCTTGAAAATTTTGAATTCAAATTGGTTTTTGAGGCGTTGAACGAACGACAAACCTTGTTTGAAATCGCACCTCACCTTGTGCATCCCTTGCGCTTTATGCTCCCACTTTACAAAAGTGGCCGAGTCGGAATGTTCAAAATGGGTTTGGGCATGTGGGTCTATGATGCGCTTTCGCTATTTCAAGCGCCAGAAATGCATGAGCGATTATCAAGCGACGAGAGTCAAGAGCGCATGCCCAGCTTGCAAGGCAAAGATCTTCTTGGCTCCTATGTTTATTCAGACGCTTACATGGATGACGATCGCCTGGTTCATGAAACCTTGCGCTCGGCAAATGATGCCGGAGCCTGCTCCGCGAACTTTGTTAAAGCGATAGGCGCTGACTTCTCTGCTGAAGGTAAAATTCAAAAAGTTCAATGCGAAGACCAGATCACGAAACAAAAATTCTCCATTGACGCCAAACATGTGGTGAGCTCAGTCGGACCTTGGACGGATCAACTGGCCGAAAATATTTTTCACAAGTGGAAAAAAATTCTTCGACCGACTAAAGGTGTGCATCTGACATTTGAGAAAAAGCGCTTACCTCTTTCCAGTGCGGTGGTTATGGCCGCCGAAAAAAGAATTGTCTTCGGCATTCCTCGAAATGAAATGGTGATCATCGGGACGACCGATACAGATTTCCAAGCTTCTCCAGAGACAGTGACAACGACAAAAGAAGATGTCGATTACCTGCTCGGAGTTTTAGACACTTACTTTCCAAATGCTGGGATCACGGCTTCTGATGTTGTCGCCTCTTATTCCGGAGTCAGACCCTTGGTCCACGATGGCTCCGACAACGAAAGCAAAACCAGTCGTGAGCATGTTATCTTCACCGAAGAGCACAACGTCACTTTTGTCGCCGGCGGAAAATACACCACCTATCGTTTGATGGCAGAGCAAGTCGTGGACGAATGCTTAAAGCATTTTCCGATTGAAGAGCGAGTTCGTTTTCAGCGCTGCCTAACGACTGAGCCGATCAATCCACTGATCACCATCGAATCTCGCAACAACGATCATCAAGTGGTGGAGAAAATCTTTGAGATCAGCGACCTAGACCTTGAAGAAGTGAAAATTCTTGTCGAAAGGCACGGGGCCGAAGCCCAGAAAATTTGCAAAAGTTTTGGTCCCGCCACCTATTGGCAGTTGGAAGCAGCTCACGCTATCGAAAACACGATGTGCCTGCATTTGGTGGATTTTTTCTGGCGGCGAGTGCCGCTTGTCCTCTCAGAGGTGGATCACGGCCTCTCAAAATTACCGGAAATTTTAGCCGTCTTTGCTCGACATCTCGCTTGGAATCCTGAGCAAATACAGCTTGAAGTGAGGCTTTTGAAGGATTCCCTTGAGAAAGAATTCGCATGGCGTCACCGAACCGCCTAACTAAGCGCATTGACTCCTCTTTTTGTGCTGTCTAGACTGAGCAGATTGAACCCGACAACCCTTCTTTTAGACGAGTGAGCGCATGGCACTTTTTGATAAATTTTCTGATTACTTTTCAAACGACATCGCAATCGATCTTGGGACCGCTAACACTTTAGTTTATGTGCGAGGACAGGGGATCGTGCTCGATGAGCCATCTGTTGTTGCTGTACAAAAAAATTATCGAGGCTCCCAGAACCGAGTTTTAGCAGTTGGTAAAGAAGCCAAAGACATGTTGGGAAGAACTCCTGGCAGTATCGTTGCCATTCGTCCTATCAAGGATGGAGTCATCGCCGATTTCGAAGTGACTCAGTCCATGCTGAAATATTTTATCACCAAAGCAATGGGCGCGAAAAAAAGTTTCATCCGTCCACGCATTATCATCTGTGTTCCTTACGGCATCACTCAAGTCGAGAAACGCGCTGTAAAAGAGTCCGCTCAGTCGGCCGGAGCGCGCGAAGTTTATTTGATTGAAGAACCGATGGCTGCAGCAATCGGCGCGGGACTTCCAATCACCGAACCAAGCGGCAACATGGTCGTCGACATGGGGGGCGGAACCACGGGTGTTGCTGTGATCTCTCTCGGTGGAATCGTTTACTGTAAATCCATCAAAGTCGCTGGCGATAAATTTGACGAAGCGATCGTCAATTACGTGCGACGCCAGTTCAATCTTTTGATCGGTGAGCGAACAGCTGAAAATATTAAAATTCAAATTGGCAACGCCTATCCATTTGAAGAAGAAAAAACCATGGAGATCAAAGGTCGCGATCTGGTCGCCGGCGCCCCGAAAACGATTGAGATCACAAGTTCTCAAGTGAACGATGCGCTGATGGATCCACTTTCTGAAGTGGTGGATGCAGTTCGAACCGCATTGGAAAAAACTCCTCCTGAGCTTGCTTCAGACATTGTTGATAATGGAATCGTCCTCACAGGCGGCGGCGGACTTTTGGCTAACCTTGATGTTCTGTTGAGAGAGCGAACAGGCCTTCCTGTTTCTATCGCAGAAGACCCATTGACCTGTGTGGTCTTGGGATCAGGCCGGGTGCTCGAAGAGTTGGATCTGCTGCGACAGTTGACAGTGGACTGATTTTTTATGGTCGAAGTCGATGCGAAATCGATCTCCTTGTTTTTCTTTTTCGCTCTTCTTGACGAGACTCGCGCTATTGATGCCAGCACCTCAGCCATAAAAAATTACAAAGAGCGAATTTCAAAAAATCCAGAATTGAAATCCTCGGTTGCGGTGGTCGCAGCGACCTATCATATCTGGGACAAAAATCGAAATCGCTTCGTGCGCGGTCGACATAACTTTTCTTCTGAATCCGGCTGGCTTTTTCAAGCGGATCTCGAGCTCGGACCCTGGAAAGAATTTCAAAAGACGGCTCAAGAAGATGAGTTTCTCTCGCTCATTTGGTCACACATTTTGCAAATTGCTGACGAAGACATTTCCTTAGGCCTCGGTATTTCCGTGGGAACTCTTCGCTACCGAACCGGACGAGCTTTGAGAAAATTGGGTCAACTGACAAATCCAGTTTCGACCAAGCCCAAATCTCCTGCCAAATTAGGAGTGGTTCGCGATGAGTGAAACTCCTCCATTTTCCGTACCGCCATTTTCTAAAAAAGGTCAGAGAAGTGTCAGCTCTTTTGTGGGGCAAGAATTGCTTTACGATTTTGTCACTGACCAATTGGATGCTGAGAGAAAAAAAGCGGTGACCGAATTTGTTCAGAAAAACAAAGACGCTCAAATGGATATTTTAAAAATTGAAAATGGAATCACCTACGCTCAGAAATTGGGAGAAACCAAAGTTTCTGAAGCTTTGTTAGAAAAAGTCACAGAACCGGCGAGCTATCTGGAATTGATGATTCAAAAAACTCGCTACAATAAATGGTCCCCTGCTCTGAAGCTGGCTTTCGAAGGATCGATTGTCGCTCTCGGAGTCATCTCGCTTGTTATCTTAGTCCCTTGGCATCGGCTGATGGATTTAAAACTTGCTTCAAAAGAAGTGGTCCTCAGCGAGATTGACAATCAATACAGTAAAAAAACGAAGACAGAGTCGGAGACTCCTTCCAAAGAAGAAGATTCTTTTCCTGATGAAGGAGCTCCCGCTGCCGCCGCTGCGGCAGCCGTTGCCAAAAATTCTCCATCGACCACAACAACGACTCTTCCAGTTGCGCCGCCAGTGGTAAAGCCTGAAGCGCAGCTGCCGGCAACAGCACTAGTGGCAACTGCGGCGCCGGTTGTTCCTGTTCCACCGACTCCACCACCAGCGCCGACCCCAGTTGCGAAGCCTAGCAAGCAAGCCTCTGTCGCTGCAACTGAGAATGAAAAAAAGCCAGTGGGTGAACTTTATAGGGGCCGCATCTTTGTTACAAATGTACCTGCGATCACTCCGAAGCTCGTCGACAAAATTGCTGAGCTGGGCGGTCGCAAAGCGGGGCAGGTTGAATTGGGTTGGAATAAAAGCGACAGCTCTTATTTTCATTTTACCATGCCCCAAACTCGATACGACGAACTGGTCGAGTACTTTAAAGAATATGGAAATTTGAAAATTCAGAAAGAGAAACACGAACGAGTCATGCCTGACGGAGTGATGCGTTTGATTATTACTGTTGAAGAAAAACAATAAAAGGCGCTATGAGTTCGATCACGTCGAAAAGACGGCCTCATCGATCCTTGCGAACCATATTAATCATTTGGTTTTTGCTGTTCTCTCTGACGCCTCTCGTTTTTGTCACAGGCTATTCAGTTAAAAAATATGAAGTTGCAATCGACAACGAACTTTCTCAGCGTTTGGCCGGCAATGCGAGAGAGATCAATGCCATTTTGAGCGATTTTCGCAGTGGCCTCAGTCAGAAGAGAGATCGCTACCTGAAAGACAAAGATCTCATTTACAATCTCTCGACCGGTGAGACCGAGGAAGTCAAAGGTCTTGCATCCTCCTGGCTTAAATCTGATTTTTCATCCAGCCTGACATTTTTTCATCGGGACGGAAGGATGCTCGTTTCCGTTTTCAAAGATCAAAATGGTGATTTGCGCGATTTCACGCCCCAGAGAAACGCACCGATTTTTCTTTCGGACCAGAATCTCGATAAGCTCAAAGGCCTCAAAGAATATGCATTTGTTGAATTTTCGACGAATCAAAAGCTTTCACTAATTTTATTTTCCAAAGTTTTTGGCTCCGGCGGACGGCATGTTGGCTACCTTGAACAGCTGATTGATCTCGATCAAAATTTTTTGCTGCATTTGAAGCAACGAATGAAGCTTGAGCTTATGCTGATCAAATCTTCTGGCCAGGTGGTCGTGGGAACTCATCCCGATTTTTATATTTATAAAAAAGAATTTTTCCAGGATTACGTCAAAGATCAAAAAAAGCCGTTTTTCGAACTCAACATTCGCTCCAATCCTTACGGCTTTCTGGTCTATCCAATCAGTTGGGGACAGTCGGATCTTTTTCTCGCTTTGGGTGCATCCAAACTGGAGGCGAAAGCGGTTCTTCGCAACGTCAATTATGCTTTCTACACAGTCGTCGGTGCGGTTATCATCCTGCTGATCATCACAATTGTACTGACATCAAACACAATTTTAAAACCACTGAACGAGTTGGTAGCAGCTCTCGGAAATATTCAATTGGACGACAAGCCAATTGAAATTCCTCTCAAAAGTGACACTGAAATTGGTTTGCTCACCGAAAGCTTCAACCAAATGAGTCGCCACGTCGCTCAAGCTCGCCAAGAATTGAAAAAGAAAATTTCCGAGCTCGAGTTGGCCAACCAAGAATTGAAAGAAACCCAATCACGCTTGGTTCATTCATCCAAAATGGTAAGCCTCGGACAGTTGGTTGCTGGAGTCGCGCACGAACTGAACAACCCCATTGGTTTCATCTACAGCAATATGGGTCACCTCAGTGATTATGCAAACAAACTGATTCATCTTGCAGAGGTCGCCGAAAAGAACCCAGAAGGCATCTCTGCCGCCAAAGAAAAAATTGATTTGGATTATATCAAAGAAGATCTCCCCAAGTTGATCGCGTCTTGTCAGGAGGGCGCGAGAAGGACCAAAGACATCGTTTTGGGCTTGCGAAATTTTTCTCGGCTTGAAGAAGCAAAGCTCAAGGACGTTGATATCCACGAAAGCATCGACAACACCTTGGACCTCTTGGCTGGTGAGATTAAAAATCGAATCCAAGTGGTTCGGGATTACGGAAAAATTCCCCTGGTGAATTGTTATGCCAGCGAGATCAACCAAGTTTTCATGAACATTCTTTCCAACGCTGTCCAGGCCATCGAAGGAACAGGAAATTTATGGATTTCATCCAAGCCAATTCAGAAGGCAGATCGCACCGAGATGGTTCAAATTTCTTTTCAAGACACGGGAAAAGGGATGACGGCTCAAACGATGGAAAAAATATTTGATCCCTTCTTTTCGACCAAAGGAATCGGACAGGGAACCGGACTGGGTCTTAGCATTTCCTACGGCATCATCCAAAGCCATGGCGGTGAAATTTTCGTCAAGTCACAGGTTGGGCTCGGAACCGAATTCATCGTACAAATTCCAATTAAGACTTCTCCAGAGGCGATTTTCAAAAAACAATCCTAGAAATTTGTCTCAATTTGAGAAAGCACTCATCGAATTTGACAAAAAATCCGATGAAGAAATGTGAGTAAACAAAAGACTAAATCCATCTTTGTCGTCGATAAAAAAGATCGAAATCTGATTTGGCTTTTTTTTCTCCTTGGATGCGGGAGTTTCATGGCATTCTTTCTCGCCATGCATTCGACTCCTCTAAACCACGTGGCAAATACAACTCAAACTCCTGTCAAAGTCTCGGCAAACTCGCGAGCTGCTCAAGACTTGGTCAATCAGCACCTTTGGGTTGAATCCAAAATGCAAGATTTAGAAATTGAAAAGGCGAGTTTAGCCAATCAGAGACTGGCTCCACAGGTCAGTCAATTTGCTTCCGGAAGTTCGAAGGCAAAATACAATGTGACAGGGGTCGACCATTCGCTGGATCGCTTTGAAAATAATGCCTTTCAAGACCTGAATCGCTATCCAAAATTTTACAACTTGGGTAATCCCGATAGCATTATTCAAAAGCAACTTTTCGATGCTCAAGCGCAAAGCGAGATCGACGCAACATCTAGACAGGCTTATGCAAATCAGTTCATTGAAAACGCCAGATCGCATGGCTATGAAGTCAAACTAGATGCGAATTATGTTGTTACAAGTGTAAAGCCAATTCCACCATCGCTTCACCGTCGACCCAGTTTATTTGAAGCTGAACCTGTCAGCGGAGTCGGCACACCGACAAAGTGATTTTTTTGCAGAAGCGTCTTTCGAAAATCGGCTCAGATATCCCGAGTCAGCAAAGCTAAAGTAATATCCTTTGCCAATAATCAAGTGATCGCTCAAAGGAATCTCGAGCAACTGGCTGAGGTGAAAAATCTGTTTGGTGATTTGGATGTCTTGGGTAGAAGGCTTTAGATGGCCGCTTGGATGGTTATGGGCGGCGACAAAGGTGGTGGCATTCTGAAGGCACAGCGTTTTGATAATATCTCGAGGGTGAATCAAGCATCGATCTGCCGTTCCTCGGAAGAGAAGTTTGGATTCAATCAGATCCAGTTGCGGCCCGAGGCCTGCAATCCAAAACTCTTCTACGTCTTGAGCGATCGACTTTTGAAAGCAGAGATAGGCTTTCCGGCTGGAATCAACTCGCATAAACCCCCCAATGCCCTTTCAACTTGCCAAGCAGAGGCTCGAAACATCGGCCAACCTGAGCCCGCTTTTGTCCAGACTTCACAGATGTGTCCGAGCGCTGAATCAAGGCTTGCGCCAATGCTCAACCTAGGTAAACTAAAGTTCTTCATTTTGGAGGAAGCATGAATTTTTTAAACTTTCGAGTTGTAGTGTCGGTTGTTTCTTTGGCAGTAGGGCTTGGGGCCTGTGGTCCAAAGGCTTTTGTTAAGGGTCAGTATGAAGATCCAGAAAAGGAAAATCTTCTCAATGACGAGTGGTCCGAAACAGATATGCAAAAAACAGTCGAGAGCATGGTTGCCAGTATGGTTGCCCATCCCGCGATTGCTGGAGCAAAGGGGCCGCCGATTTTAATGGTGACCAATCTGCAAAACAAAACCTCAGAGCACATCGACACTCAAAGCATCATGGACATGGTTCGAGTTGATTTGAGCAAATCTGGCAAAGTGGCCTTCGTCGACAAGGAAGCTCGAGGCGATGTTTCTGACGAGTACAATTACCAAAACTCTGGAATGATGAACAAAGATTCAAAAAAAGGCCCGGGTGCTCAAGTTGGAGCTGACTACATCGTCAACGGACGAATCGATTCAATTGTAAAAGAAGTTGGTAAAGAAAAAACTGTTTATTACAAAATCACTTTGAATATGACGAATTTGAAAACCAATTTGATCACTTGGACTGATCAAAAACAAATGCGCAAGGCTTTCAAAAAGAAATCGATAGGATTATAATTTATGTTAGGCAGATTGCTCCTGGTCCTTCTGCCTTTGCTCTCAATTTCTTGCGCCACCTATCAATCTCAGGTGGCCAAATCGAGAGAGCTTTTGAAGTCCGGCCAAACGGCAGCGGCACTGGAAGATTTTAAAAAATTGGCAGACAAAGACGACCGAGATCAGCTGGTCCACCTGATGGACTATGCCACCGTTTTGCAAATTGCTGGTAAATACAAAGAATCATCGGAAGCCTTTTTAAAAGCTGACAAGTTGGTCGATCTGAATGATTACCATTCTGCTACCAATGTCGCTAGCGCGACTTTGGGCGGCGAAGAGATGATTCAATACAAAGGTGAATCCCACGAGAAATTTCTCATCAATACTTTGAATGCCATCAATTATGTGATGCTCGGCCAGTACGATGATGCCTTGGTTGAAGCTCGGCGAATCAATGAAAAGCTCAGCAAAATGAAAATGGAGGGGAGAGACCCCTATGAAAAATCGCCTTTTGCCCGCTACCTAGCCGGAGTTTTGTGGGAGGCCGAAAAGAAATATGATGATGCTTACATCGAATACGAAGGAAGTTTTGATCTGGACAAAAGCAATTCTCTTTTGCCGCAAGATTTGATTCGCACCTCGAAACTTTCTCGTCGTCTCGAAGATTATAAAAAATTAAAAACTGATTTTCCTCGTATCATCGAAAACTCAAGTTGGTATGACCGTGATCAAGGTGAATTGATCGTGATTTATCAACAGGGCTGGGGTCCACAAAAACAAGCACGACAGCAGTACCGGTTTCCAGAACTCTACCCTGTTTTTTCAGAAACCAAAGTGGCTCAAGTTAAAATTGCCGGCAGGTCAGAGAAAACAGATTTGGTCTACAACGTAGAAAAAGTTTCGATCAAGACTTTGGAAAAAGACTTTGGCTCTCTGGTCGCGCGCCGAGTGGGTGGAGTGGCCGCCAAAGCTGTTGTCGCAGATCAGCTCCGGCAGAAAAACGAATTGCTGGGGACTTTGTCGTGGATAGCGATGAATTTAGCAGATCGAGCCGACCTGAGGCAGTGGTCGACGCTGCCGCAATCCATTCAGATGACTCGAATGTTTTTGAAGCCAGGAAAATACAAGGTTTCAATACAAGGTTTGAGCGAATCGGGCACTCCGACCCAAGATTCATTGCCGGAGCAGGAAATCGTCGTCAAGGCAGGCCAAAAAGCTTTCCTCAACTGGAGATCTCTCCACTGATTTTTTTGGCCTTGGTTTTTTTGTTTTTGCAGAAGCCGAGCCAATAAAAAACCCAGATTTTTCAACCTGGGTTTTAAAGTTCATGCAAAATTCTCTAACTGTTCGGAGGCCTTTAGGCCTGGAATTAATTATTGAAATTTGTATTTGAAGTTGGAAGAGTCGGAGTGGACTCGTCTTGAGCTCCTGGAAGAATTGTCGCCTTTTCAGCAGCAACTTTCGCAGTTGAATCAGCAGCTACGCGAGCAGCAGCAGAAGCAACCCGAGCTTCCAAGTTCTGTTTCAAATCTTCATTTGAAGCGCGCTCAGCTTGAGCAGCCAAAGCTGCCGCCTGCTTGAGCATGTAGTCTTGAGGAAATGCACCCAACTTAGCCAAGTAATTTGAGATACTGCCATTTCCGTTCTGGATGATTTCACGCAGAGTGAAAAGCGGCGCGTACTGAGACGCTTTCTTTTCAGCTTCGAAAATGATCTGAGTCAAAGTCGCAGCAGTGATATCGTTTTTTGATTTGTTATCAATAACCATCACTTCTTCGTTGGTTCGGATCATCTTAGCGATGTCGTCCAACGTCACATAACAGCTCTGCTGAGTGTCATAGAGCTTACGATTCTGATATCGCTTAATAATTTTAACTTTGCCGTTATTAGAAGCTTTCGTGCTTACGACGGTCTCAGTTTGGTTCATCAATGTGGCCTCCCCGGTTAGAATACAAAAAACCCTTAGGTTTTAGATGAGCCGGAAGCTATGCCCACCGCCACATGTTGTCAAGTGGCCCAGAGCGAAATTCTACTCTAAGGACACATCCTGTTAGTTAGCTGGTTAAGTCTTTTCGAAAGTAGGCTTAAGTTTCCTCTGAAACTGGCCGAAAGGCCATATTATGAGCGTATACACCCATCGTCACAGTTTGTTAAAAATACAAGAAAAACAAGGAATTAGATCCATTGGCATCATTTCAATGTTCTTTTTAATACTTGTCTCTTTAGGGGCAGTTAAGCCTGTGTGGAGTGGTGTTGCAGGTGAGAATGAACAGATAACAATGCGCCGAGCCGAAGGTCTAGCTTATCAAATTCTGGAAGCGCGAAAGTCCAGAGGCCGAGGCATCGCCTCCATCAGCTCAAACGAAATGAACTTGTTAGCGGCAGATCAGGGGGAAATTGGAATGGACCGCTGGGGTCACCCTTATCGATTCAAAGTTCTCAGAGAAACACTCAAAGACACAAATCAGGAAAAGACAAAAATTGTGGTTTGGTCGGCCGGTCCTAACGGCCACTTTGAAACTCTGGATCCGGTCCATCTAGCAGGTGATGACCTGGGAACAAGCATACTTGCCCAGTAGGCGTTACTCGCCAAAGACTTTAGACCGGATTCCGGTTTTCCCCGTCGATTCGTTCAAGCCCGTCTCATAATGCTCCGAAAAAGGGACAGTTAGAGGGGGCTTCATGTCAGCCAAATTGTCTCTCGCAGGAATTTTATTTTGCGCAACTTCGGTGCTGATTTCCTGCGCATCGTCGAACCTTGTTAACTCCATCGGAACTCAAGCGACGGCAAGTTATCACGACTCTGCTTTCAATGATCACAACCGAGCGCCAGCTTCTATGTCGCCGCCGGCCTTCGTGACGGATGGAGTGGACAATCTCGATCCCACTTACATGCGCACTCAAGCGGATTATTATTTTTCAACTGGCGAGTCGCTTAGTTTGGAGGGTCAGCATCAGAAGGCTGTCGAAGCTTTCAAAATGGTGCTTTTGTATGACGCAAAATCGGCGCAGGTTCATCTTCGCTTGGCCGCCGAATATGTGAAGCTCGGAATGATTTCAGAAGCTCTCGAGCATGCAGAAATTTCAGTGAAAAAAGATCCAAAACTTGCCGACGGACATTTGCTCTTGGGTGGTTTGTATTCAACATTGAAAGTTTATGAGAAGGCAATTGCTCACTACGAAGAAGTTTTGAAGTTGGATTCGACCAACACCGAAGCGCCGATGTACATTGGCGCTGTCTACGCTGAGCAAAAGCAATATGACAAGGCGATTAAATATTTCGAAGCGCTCGCCAAGAATCCGAATTATGTGACTCCTTATTTGGCTTGGTATTATGTAGGACGAATTCGCTCTGAGCAAATCGGTAAAGCCTTTATCAGAGCTTCGGAAGCAGCATTTTTGAAAGCGCTGAAGTTCAAGCCGGATCATCTGGAAACTGTTTTGGCTCTAGGCAGTCTTTACAAAAAAAGCGACCGTGAAGCCAAAGCAATCGATCTCTACAAAACTTTTGAACGTGAACATGGAAACCAACCTCGCTTGGCAGAATTGCTTTCGCAAGCTTATCTGGAGCAGGAAAATTATGATTTGGCCTACGAGCAACTGGAAATTTTGGAATCAATTTCTGATGACTCCTTAAATGCCAAAGTGAAAATGGCATTGGTTCTGATCGAGCAAAAGAAGTTTGAAAAAGCTGTGGCCAAGTTGAAAGAAGTTTTACGCCAAGTTCCCGAGAGCGATAAAATTAGATTTTATTTAGCTGCGATCTATGAAGAAATTCATAAAACTTCAGATGCAATTGAGCAATTTTCAAGGATTCCATCTGAGAGCCAATACTTTGGCGAGTCGATGGTGCACGCGGCTTATTTGCTCAAACAAAATAAGAAAGTTGACGATGCGATTGATCTGATCAAAAAAGGTTTGGAAAAGCGCAAAGACATTTCTCAGTTTTATGCAATCTACGCTTCTTTGCTGGATGAGAAAAGTGAATTTAAAAAAGCAGCCGAAATTCTTGCGGAGGGAACTGCCAAGTTTCCAGAGAATGTGCAGCTGCGATTTTTCGCTGGGACTATTCAAGATCGACTTGGCAATAAGAAGCAAGTCATTGAGAACATGAAAAAGGTGATCGAAATGGATCCCAACCATGTTCAAGGTTTGAATTATCTCGCCTTTACCTATGCGGATGCGAATAATAATTTGGAAGAAGCCGAAAAGCTGGTTCGTCGGGCCTTGGAAATTGAACCGAATGATGGATACATTTTGGATACCATCGGATGGATTCTTTTTAAGCGCGGACAATTTGCCGATTCGATTAAAATGTTGGAAGCTGCCTACAAGAATCAGCCGAACGAGAGCATCATTGCTGAACACTTAGGAGATGCTTACAACAAACATCAACTGGTCGAAAAAGCGCGAGTGATGTATCAGAAAGCCGCTGAAAACGAGCAGGACGATAAAAAAATTCATTTGTTGCGAGAAAAAATCACAGCGTTGGAGCAACAAGAATTAAGATTTAGTTCTGAGCGTCAGCCGGCCTCATTGCCACGATCTGCTACAGAGCAGGCACATTGAAAATTCGTTGCCTCTGAGGGCCCTTCGCCCTCAGACTTGCAGAATGATTAAAACAATTAGATCCACAGCCTTCGTAATTCTTTTTTCCGGATTTCTGTTCGGCTGCGCAACGACTCCGAAGACTTTCAATGCGGGCAAGGATCAAGGACAATGGGAAGCAAAAGCCCAAGTTAAAGATCTCGAGAAAAATAAGACAGAGACAGTTAGTCTTGAAGTGATCGCGCAAAAAGATCATGCGCTCCGCATGGAAGTGAACGGCACGATGGGCATTCATGTGGCCAGTTTGTTATTAAAAAATTCTGAAATCAGTTATGCGATTCACACTCAAAAAAGATTTATTTCTGGCCAAGTTTCGACAAAATCTCTCAGGCCTTTGCTCAACGTAAATTTGGATCCGCGGTGGCTTTACAATGTTTTTTTCGATACGGCTCCTGAGGGTTGGACTTGTAAAAGCAGTGAAGCTGGCCTGATTGAAAACTGCAATCGTCCCGATGGATCTAAAATTCTTTGGTCAGATCGCAGTGGCGAGAAAAAACGCATTCTCATTTCGACCGCTCAATTTGAAGTTCAGGTTCTTGTAAAAGATTTCACGACCAAGGTCCAGTCGCCAGATAAGGCTTTCTCTCTCGAGGCTCCTGAAGGCTATAAGAGATATAAGCTGCAATAATAGTGGGTCACGAAAGCAGCTCAAATTGAGATTTTCGCTCATGAAAATTAACTTTTCTGGGCTTGAACTGGGTTATACTATTCAAGGGGATCCAGTGACGGGATTCATCATTTCCATTTGGAACATTTTTCAAGGAGAGATCCATGCCCACCAAAGTTGATCTTTCGTCGCTTGTTAAAAACTGGCAAACTCACCATGGAATTTTTCACGCAGGATGGACCGGCACTTTTGCCGACTATCTCGAGTTGGTGAAAGCCAACCCCAAAGTAGCGCGAAATGCCTTTCAGCGAATGTATGACATGATCAGCGAAGCCGGCATGGAAGAGTACATCGATTTTAAAAAACAAGTCGTGCGCTACAAGTTTTTCGATGACGAAAAAAACAATGGCAAAGATGCTGTGTTTGGCCTTGATGTTCCCTTGATGAAGCTGGTGAATGTTTTGAAATCCGCAGCTCTCGGTTATGGAACTGAGAAGCGGGTGATTTTGCTTCATGGACCGGTAGGGAGTGCGAAATCGACAATCTGTCGCATGCTCAAAAAAGGTCTTGAGGCTTATTCGAAAACGGAATCCGGAGTTCTCTACACATTCGAGTGGATTGATCCAGATGGAACTTTGGGTGGATTACTTGGCAAAGACACTCGTGTTTTTCCGACGCCGATGAATGAAGAGCCGCTCTGGTTGATTCCAGAAGAAATGCGGCCTCAAGTCTGCGAAGAGATCAATCGCGGCCAAGAAGGTCATTTCCGAGTGCAAATCGAAGGTGAGCTTTCACCTCCAAGTCGTTTTATTTTCAAGGGCTTGATGGAAAAGTATTCGGGCGATTTGATGAAAGTTTTAAATCACGTTCGAGTCAAGCGCATGGTGCTTTCAGAAAGCGACCGAATTGGAATTGGAACTTTCCAACCGAAAGACGAAAAAAATCAGGACTCGACAGAATTGACGGGCGATTTGAATTACAGAAAAATTGCCGAATATGGATCTGACTCGGATCCTCGAGCTTTCAACTTTGACGGCGAATTCAATGTGGCCAATCGCGGAGTGATTGAATTTGTTGAGGTGCTGAAATTGGATGTGGCGTTTTTGTACGACCTCTTGGGAGCTTCGCAAGAACATCGAATCAAGCCGAAGAAATTTGCTCAAACCTATATTGATGAAGTGATCATTGGGCATACCAATGAGCCCGAGTACCGCAGACTGCAAGACAATGAATTCATGGAAG
>JAYUCD010000351.1:0-2924 GCA_043740515.1 Bdellovibrio sp.
AAGCTGGCGAGTCGAAAAAAATTCTAAGCCATTCCAAAGCCTGGGTGGAGAAATCCAAAATTGTCCGACTTCAAGAAAGCCCACATGGCTACAACATCAAAGGACTCCGCCCAGGCTCCTCTCTTGTTCGCTTGGGAAAGGAAACCTATGACGTTGTCGTCCTTTCGCCGGCTCAAGAAACGGCATACGGCCTGCTCGACAGTGTCATTCACAAAACTTTGAATCTTGATCTGAAAATCTCAGACGGCAAAGTCCGCGTGCAGGGAACCTTGTTGCGATGGATTGATTGGGAAACCCTTTACCGGGTTTGCCAAGACAGAAATTGCGATTACGTCATGAGTGTCCACATGGCGCCTTCGCTTGAAAAATTAGCGAAAAAGAAAATCACGGCGATTTTCCAATCCAACGGACTTGCCCCTCAGAATTTGATGTTTGATCGAGAAATTCAAGCTCAAGTCTTAGGAAAAGGTGAAAACTCCGGCCGAGTCAGCAAAGTTTTAAAGTCCATGGGAATTCAAGTGATTGCGAGCTCCTCCAATTTAGATCTCGAGCCGCTCATCAAGGTGCAAATCACAATTGCTGAAGTCCGAAAGGATGAAAGTTTGAAATACGGAATTCAATGGGCTCCGAGTTATTCAGCGCAGCTGCTACCGATTTACCCTGCCAACAGTGAGTCAAAAGAAATGACTTTGCAGGCTTTGGAGACAGCAGGAATTGCCAAGGTTTTAGCCAGTCCCAATATTCTCTGTCGCAGCGGCAAAGAAGCGAGCTTTTTTGCCGGCGGCGAATTCCCGATCAAAATCTTGAATTACAAAATTCAAGATGTGATCTGGAAAAAATATGGAATCATTCTGAACGTTAAGCCCAAAGCTGATTTTTCTGGAAAAATGAGCATCTCGATTGAAACCGAAGTCAGCAGTCTAGACACTTCCCGAACCGTCGACGGCGCTCCAGGGCTTTATAGTAACAAGATTCAAACTCATTTTGATCTGACTGAGTCTCGAACCATTGCGCTCTCGGGGCTCATCAAAAGCGAGCAAGGCGAAGCCAGCCAAGGTTTGCCGGGCCTCTCGCGCATTCCCATTCTGGGCGCCTTGTTCTCCAGTAAAGATTTTCGTGAAAACAGAACCGAGCTCGTTGTTTTTGTGCGGCCAGAAGTGATTTCGCCTGGATCATTGGAGGCGAAGCAATGACTTTTCTTCAGAAGGCATTGAAAATCCAATCTGAAATTCAAAATCTCCCCCTTGAAACAATTGGCTTTCAGAATCTGGAGTCAAAGCAACAGAGCTCGGTTCGAATCTCGCATTTGATTTCACAAGGAGAGCAACTTGATCAAAGGCTTCAAACGCGCTTGCAAAGTGAATTTGAAGGCTTCGGCCCCTTATCTGTTTTACTTGAGGATGAGGACGTCACAGAGATTATCGTTAATTCCATCGAACAGATTTGGTTTGAAAAAAATGGTAGGCTCCTCGAGTTACAAGACCGATTTGCCAGCGAGCTGACTTACCAAAACTGCTTGGAGCGCATCTGCCAAGAGGCCAAAGTGCAAATCAGCATCGAGCGACCTTTTTGCGATGGAAAATTTCGAAATTTTCGACTTCACTTGGTCTCCACTGAACTCTCTCGCTCGAATCCACTGCTGACTCTCCGGCGACAAAGTCAAAATCCATGGACACTGGATCGACTTGAAAAAGTCGGATGGAGCAGTCCTCGTGGAATGGGAATTCTCAGAAAATGGATTGAGCAAAAGAAAAGCTTTTTGGTGGTTGGAGAAACCGGATCTGGAAAGACCTCCGTTCTCAATTCTTGTCTTCAGGAACTGCCAGAGGAAGAGCGAGTCGTCGCCTTGGAGGACACTCCGGAAGTTGTGATTCCAAATTCTGCAAGCACCCGCTTGTTGACCCGACAGGATTGTCACGGACTTTTGCCAACCGTTGATCTAACAGATTTGTTACGACAGTCCTTGCGGATGAGACCTGATCGTTTGGTGGTCGGAGAAGTCCGCGGAGCCGAAGCAAAAGATCTGCTCTTGGCTTTATCGACGGGTCATCAGGGAAGTTTGGGAACTTTGCATGCCTCCTCAGCGCAGCAGGCGATGTTGCGTTTGGAAATGCTTGTGCAATTGGGAGCTCCTCAGTGGAGTCTGCACACTATTCGACGGCTTTTAGGTTTGAGCATCAACGGAATTGTTTTGGTGGGTAAGAATTCGGAAGGCAAACGAAAACTCAAATCGATTCACGAAATCACTGCCGTCGAAGAAACAGGAGTCCTCTTGGATTGTGTTTTCCAAGAGGACTCTGTGGATATGAATTAAAATTCTTAGGCTTCGATTGAAAGACGAGGACCGCTTGGTCGCTCCGCGGCTTCATGTTGAAGCACTGGCTCTTCCCGATTCGGTGCAAACTCAATTGCTTCATTGACTGTTTCTGCAACAACTTCAGAAGCTGCCTTCTCTTTTTTCTGCAAGCGAGTGTTGAAAAAGTTCGATGTCATGTCAGAAACAATTTTCGCACGGGCTTCTTCTTTTGGTCTTCGGCCGATCATTGTGTCTTGGGCTGCCATATCTTTGGCTTTGGCACTGAGCGTGACTCGGTCATTGACTGAGTTACGACCTTCTTTTCTTCCCATCGCGGGGGCGCCGGGTCTTGCCGGTGGCGCTTCTTCCATATCGACCGATGAAACTCGCGGACTGGTTGCCAAAATGCTACTTAATTTATCCAAACGCACCTCCGTGTGTACTTTGCAGAAATCGTCCTGATTTCTATCATCTTCCTATCGGCACAATTTGTTTCAGCTTGAGACATTCGCTAGTAATTCAGCCGAAGGTCGGGTCTAAACTAGAGATCTTACGATAAAAGAGGACGGCTCGGGACCCAAAAAAAAGAGCAAGATCTCTCGATCTTGCCCTCACCAAATTCTATAAA